>JAJFLS010000523.1 GCA_021772595.1 Opitutales bacterium | reverse complement strand
GTTTGCCTTTTCTAAGGGCGAAGTAGGCGGGGGTGACTAAGGAGTCGGCGGTTGGCGGCATTCTGCCTGGGGTGAGGATGTATTCGTAATCTACCTTAAATTTTGGATCCGTATTTGGGTAGCGTTTGCGAACGACGGCTCGCGTTCTCTCGTTCATAGCTTCCATGAATACGGTTGCCCAATGCGAGGAGTGTAGAGCGATGAGATCGAGCTTGCCGGCCATTATTCGTTTGATGAGTTTCCGTTGCGCAGTTTCTGGCGAAATTTCCCAATGACGAGCGTGTCCCCACCACATGATTACGTCGGCCCAGTCGAGGTTGTCATCGGAGAGCCCTTGTTCCGGATCGTCAAGAGAGACGGAGCGAAATTCGAGACCAGTCGTTGATGACTTGAGTCGCTCGACGATTTCGTTACCGAGAAAGTTGTCATAGGCCTCGGCTTGGCGAGGTTGTCGCTCATCCCACATGAGGACGTGGACGGGGTTGTCGTTAGCGAAGAGATTGACGGAAAGTAGAAGCGCTCCGATCGAGCGCACGAGAAATTTGGGGAGTTTCATGGGGATTGCGGCTAGCGGAAACTAAGAGGTTCGATCTTGTTTGAATGGTATACCCCTCGGAGCGTGCGCGTCAACTTAAGGTGAAGGTAAAGTCGCTTCCGTTCTCTGTTGCCAACCGGAATATTGGCTTCAAGTTGATTCGGTCGACAAAATGATCTGCTCGAATTTCGTTATGCATTTACCTGTTCCCTCTCGTTTGGCGCTTAGCGCAAACCTAGTTCTCGCGGCTGCGATCTTTGTGTTGTTTAGCTCTGAAACCAGAGCCGCTGAAGAAGTCCTGCCCGATCACCTCGTCGAGCTCGCTTGGGCCTATGCAATCGATACAGAACCCAGCAAGCCGTATGAAGATCACGGAGGTAAATACAGCTTGCCCGATACGCCACTGACGTTCACGCGCGACGAGATCATCGGCCGAAAGGACGGGAAGACTTTTCAAACGGCGCCCGCCGATTGGTATCCGGAAGACCATCCTAAGATGCCGGATATTTATGCCAACGGGGATCCCTCGCGAAATGTTATCGCCTGCGCGCTTTGCCACTATCCGAATGGAAAAGGAAAAGCGGAGAACGCGCCCCCAGCCGGCCAGCCGGAGGGCTACCTTGTCCAGCAACTGCTTGATTTCAAAAACGACCTCAGGCAATGCGCGGAGCCCCGCAAGTCGAATTACCAGCTGATGATCGATTGCGCCAAAGGCATGACCGACGAAGAGATTGATCAAGTTTCTGAATACATGGCTTCAATGAAATGGACACCTTGGATCGAAGTTGTTGAAACCGATACTGTACCCAAAACGCGTATACGAGGAGGGTTGCACATAGTATTGGAAGGCGAGGAGGCAGGCACCGAGCCCATTGCCGAACGGATTATCGAATCGCCGGTTCACTCGTATCGTACCGAATTCCTGCGCGATCCGCGATCGGGTTTCATCGCCTACGCGCCCGTGGGATCGATCAAGAGAGGCGAAGAGCTGGTGCGTAATGGCGGAGGCAAGACGCTTCAATGCGCAATTTGCCACGGCGAGGACCTCCACGGCATTGGCACAGTTCCCGGGATAGCGGCCCGCTCGCCCAGCTACATGGCCCGTCAGCTCAACGACATGAAGCAAGGCACGCGCAACGGCGCAATGTCGGCCTTGATGACACCTGTCATGGCGAACCTCACCTCGGAAGACATCTTGAATATTGTGGCCTATATGGCATCGCTACCGGCGCTGGAAAGCGAATGACGGTGAGTGTCGGTTGAAATCGTTTTTCGTCCGGGACGGCGCCCGGACGCTACCTTTGATGAAGCAAGTTCCGAGCTACTTGTCCGATGGAGGCGGGATGTAGTGACGAGTCAGCGTATCGAGAATTTCAGCGCGCACGACGTCTGGGTCGATCTTTCCCAGCTTTCGATAAAGCACGTTTCCTTTCTGATCGACTAAAATGGAATAGGGGACGGGGCCGGGCCATTCGGGATCGAGGGCATCCGCAAGGTCATCAACGCTCGATCCGGTGTAAATATAGTTGTTTGTCGTTCGGCCTTCCGCTTCGACGGACTTGCGAAGCTTGTCGCTCATGATGGCGCGTTGCCTTCCCAGAAACGCTTTGGCCTTCGCTTTCTGGCTGGGCTGATCCAAGCTGATGGTGACGAGTTCGAACTCGCGTCGGCTGAACTTGCGAGCGATTTCCGTAAGGTCCGGAAACTCTTCCACGCAAGGCACGCACCAGGTCGCCCAGACATTGATCAGGCGCACTTTTTCGGACCCGTTCTTTCGCAGAGCGGCCACGCCGGCGGCATCGATTTCCTCGATCGTGGCTTCGATGGACTGCCATTGCTTTTCCTCTTCGACCACGTGCTGGCTGCGCTCTTTCCATTTTGTGGAGCAGCCGTGGGGGCGGGTGGTTTCGACGGGTACGGGATTGCCGGCCAATAGAGCTTCGACCGCGTTGCGAGCATCTGGGTGTTTTACGGTGGCGGGATCGGGAAAGCGGGAATCGTCGAAGCGTCCGTTGTAGCGCAGCTTCCGTTCCTTGTCGAAAATGAGCACGTGCGGAGTGGCGAGACAGCCGTAGGCGCGAGCGGTTAGCTGCTCGTCTCCGTCGTAGAGGAACGGGAAGGTCCAGCCGTAGTCCTCGGCGTAGCGCTTCGAGTCGGCGAAGGTTTCATCGTAGTCGGTGTGGCCGAATTCGTCGGGCCGCAATCCGGAAGAATGGTTTGGGTTGATGGCGACATAGGTGAAGCTCTCGTCACTATAGTCTTCGACGAATTGCAGCATGCGCCCCATCGCTCCGTGGGAAGTGGGGCAATGCGTTCCGGTGAAGTAGACGACGAATATATCCGAGCCGGAAAAGTCGTCCAAGGTGTATTGCTTCCCGTCCGTTCCGGGGAGCGAGAAGTCGGGCGCTTTGTCGCCGATTTCCAATGTCGTGAAGCCGTCCGGCAGGCCTTTGGAATCGACAGCGTGAATGGAAGCGCTGACGAGGGCGCAGATGAGACAAGCGAGGGCGACGGGTTTTAAGGTGTTCATGGTATCTTACCTAATTACGAATTTCTGCGGGCTGCAATCTCTAAGGAGGTGTCAAATGTGTTGGGGGGCTCGGGGCGGCGCCCGAGCGCTACCTTTATCATGGGCTTCGCTCGAATATTGGGTAGGGTCCGGGCGCCGGCCCGGACGATTTTACGCCCACAGCTCCTCGATTACTCCTGTGCTGTCGCCGTGGGATTCGATGGGGACGCCAGTTCCCTGGAGGAGGCTTAGCCAGAGATTGCAGAGGGGAGTTTTCGAGTTATCCATTACGAGGTGACGGCCATGTTTCACTCCAGCGGCGCCGCCGGTGAGGATCGTCGGGCAATTCTTGAGATAGTGGATCGATTCGATGTTGCTGCCGTAGCTGAGCGATATGTTGTCGTAGAGAGTGCTGCCATCCGCTTCCTTGGTGGCTTTGAGCTTGTCGATGAGATAGGCGAGTAGTTCCGTTTGCTTTTGGTCACGCATTTCCGAGACGCTCAGCCTCGATCCGTTGGTGTAGTGGCTCATGTTGTGGCCGGTGATCGTGGCGCCGAGACTTCGGATGAATGTATCCACAGGTTGGCGATAAGACATGACGCGTGTCGCGTCGACCTGCATCGCGGCGACCATGATATCGTACATCAGTTTGACCTCTTCGTAACCTTCGATTTCGCCCTTCGGTTCGTCGATCGGGTCGGTAGGGCGGATTTTGGGCACGTCGAGCCATTGCTCTTCTTTTGCGAGACGAATTTCGATTTCGCGGATGGACTGGAAATACTCGTCGAGCTTGTCGGTGTCGGTTTTACTCAAGCCGCGATTCATGCTGCGAGCGTTTTCCAGCACGGTGTCGAGCACGCTGCGTTTCTGTTTTAGCATAGCCTGCCGTTCTTCCAACGGTGTGTCGCTATCCGAGAAAAGCTTGTGATACGCAGCGACGGGAGTGTTCATTCCGGCGATCGGTTTCCCCTGGCGATTCCAGGACATCGACAATCCAGGACCGTGGCCGGAGTCTTCAGCTCGGTCGCAACCGAGTTGGATGGAGGTGAATCGCGTTTCCTTTCCGAGCGTTTCCGCTGCGATTTGGTCAGCCGAAATGCTGTTGTAGAAACTTTGGCCAGGCTCGGCGTAGCGATTGGCGCCGGTCAGGTAGAAGGTGCTTCCCCAGTGGGCTTCGTTGGAAAACTGGTTGGTCAAATTTTGGATGATCGTGATGTCCTTCTGGTGTCGCCTGAGGGCTTGAAGGCCTTTGGGGAGCTCGTAGTCCGTGCCAGTTGTATTGATGTCTGGATACCAGGACTCTTTAGTCACGCCCCAGCCGAAGCCGAGAAACATCATTCGTTTTGGCGGCGCGGCAGCGGCGGAAGCGGCAGCGTACTCGAAGCGTTTCGCTCCGAACGATTCGAGAAAGGGCAGGGCGATGAGGGCGGAGCTGCTGCGGAGAAATGCGCGACGGGTTGGTTGAGATAGAGAGATGGAGGGATTGGGAGATGGGGAGAATGAGGGACTGGGAAATTTCATGGTTTAGTTCAGTTTCCAGGATTGTGGGTTCTTGATCATGTTGACGAGCATGCCTATGATATCGTCGTATTCAGCATAGAGCGTTCGTGCGGGTTCGCGCTCGATATAGTTGCATTCCACTGCGAACTGGATCCAAGTCTGTGTTTCGGTGGCTTCGGCTTCAGAGTCGGAAAGTTTGGACACGAATGCGGCCGGGTAGCGTCGCTTTCGCCAGGCTTCGGCAAGATTTGCGCAAACGGAACGCGATGAACGCCGACCTTGATCGGTCAGCGAATAGCGTTCCTCTACCGGAAAAATTTTGCTTAGTTCAAAGAACTGCATCGCAGCTTCAAATGAGCGTTGGTATACTTCTAAGTCAGTGTGCTTACGAATCGTCGTTTTACGAGTGGTCATCCTAATCTCACTGTCTCTAAGTCGCTCCATCTCTCAATCCTATTTTTCTCGGAACGGTTCTGATTGCACGAGGGCGTGGATGAAGGAGCGGGATTGGTTTTCGGTCGTTCGCGCGTCTGCGAGGATTTGCTCG
>JAJFLS010000522.1 GCA_021772595.1 Opitutales bacterium | reverse complement strand
AGCGCACGCCTGAACCATTACTTAGCCAGCCCAACGGGCTTGATACCCGCATTGCTCCATCCAACCATCGGAATCGCCAAATGAATAATTTCCTCGCCCCTCGCGTCCTAGCCTACGCAAATCAAACGGATGATTAGATTCGCAGAAACGCAGCCATCGAGCGTTATTCGCAAACAATGAGCGCGACCGATAGCAATCAGGCAACGAATGAAATCGTGATCCGAGCCCAAGGCGGCGATCAAACGGCTTTCGGCGAATTGGTAAGCATCCACCACAGCCAAGTCTATGGCCAAATACTCCGCATGGTACGCAATTCCGAAGACGCAAAAGAAATCGCCCAGCTTGCCTGGATCAAGGTCTGGAACAAGATCGGAACCTTCCGTTTCGAGTCAGCCTTTTCAAGCTGGCTCTACCGCGTCGCCACCTTCACCGCGCTCGACGCGATCCGCAAACGAGATTCCCGTCGCGAGCTCTCCTACGAAAACCCCGAAGACTCCGCCCCCGCCGCTGATGATGCTTCCGTAGTTGCGCCCCCCGAACAAATCCGCAACCTTGAACGCCAAGAAATAAGGGAACGATTCGCCGAAGCTCTCAACAAACTACCCGAACATCACAAAACCGCTTTAATGCTCCGAGAAAACGAAGGTCTCACCTACAAGGAAATCGCCGAAAAAACCGGCTGCAAAACCGGCACCGTGATGTCTCGAATTTTCAACGCCCGCAAAGCCATCCAAACACATATGAAGGAGTTTCTAACATGAAGACTCGACCGATCTACTATCTAGCGACGCTCATCACCGTGCTCGCTCTCTTCGCTTCGCCGGAAGCCAAAGCCGAACAAGCGAACATCTCCGCCACGCTCATTCTCGCATCGGCTCAAGGCGACGGCGTAGACCCCGCCCTCAAAAACTTCGAAAGCAATCTCAGGCGGGTTTTCCCCTCCTACAAATCGTTCAAGCTGAAAGGACGTTCGAGCGCGAAAGTCGAACTGCCGGGAGAATCGAGCATCAATCTAGGATCCGGACACAAGCTCACCCTCAGCGCCCAAGCCGGCGGTAAAGGCAAGATACGGCTAAGCGTTCGCTGGTCCGAAGGGCGACGAATGCTGATCAACACCACGATCAACATGTCCAAAGGCGTCCCCACAATCTTGGGCGGCCCCTCCGCTCAGAACGGAAACCTCATCCTCGCGCTCGTCGCCCGATAGCGACAATTCCGGCCAACCGAAAAACTACCCGCCAATCAGATCTCGGGAACGTGAGTAAACGCGTGGCAAAGCGCCACCGCAGCCGCATCGGATTCATCGTGTTTGAGCACGTCGCCTAGCCCAACCAGCGATACGACCGTCCGAGCAACCTGTTCCTTGCTCGCCCGCCCGACTCCCACCACCGCCTGCTTCACGCGCAAGGGAGCGTATTCGAAAATCGGTTTCTCCACCACCGCCGCAGCCGCGATCGCCGCGCCGCGCGCCGCGCCGAGAATTTGAGCGGTCTGGAAATTCTGAACGTAGATCGTCTGCTCGACCGCCACCACATCTATTTCGTATGTGCCCAAAATCTCCGATACATTTTTGCTTATCTGTCCCAAGCACAAGAACATCGAAATCGACGGCTTCAAACTGATCGTGCGACTATGGAGCAACACCGGACGGTCCGCCTTCGCGAAATCCAGAACCGCGAGCCCCGTCCCGCGCAAACTTGGGTCGATCCCCAAAATCACTCCGCGGAACTTGGGCCGCGCCGACGAAAATCCATTCGAACGCTGCGACTCGACCGATTTCCCTTCGAGCTTGGCCTTCCAAAGCTGACGCGACGACCTCCTAGCCATAGGCGGCAATCACTTCCTTTATCGCGTTCCAAATCATATAGCTAACCGCGACAATGGTTAGCCAAAACGCCGTTCGCTCAAACCAAATCTGATTCACTTTCCGAGCAAAAAAGTAGCCGATAAACGCGCCGCTAACCACGAACGGAACCAGCTTCAAATTCGCCCCAGCAGTTTCGAACGTGATAATGTTCAGATAAACCAGAAACGGCACCTTGAACAAATTCAACAGCATGAAAAAATAGACGCTCGTGCCAAGAAACGCCATCTTCGGCAGCCGCATCGCCAGCAAATACAGCATCATCAGCGGCCCCGCCGCATTCGCGATCATCGACACGAACCCAGCCATCGCTCCAATAACCGGTCCGAATCCAGGAGCGGTCAACCCTGCGCGAGGGCCCCCGCCCGGATCTCGTTTCACGAAATGCAACGCAATCATGACCAGCAGCGAAGCTCCGATCAACAGCCGCGCCTGAGCATTGTCGATCGCCCCCAAAGTGAAAAACCCGCCGATCACGCCAAAAGCCGCCCAAGGCAGCAGCTTCGCAACCCGCGCCCACTCGGCATGCCGCCGAAAAGCGATCATCGCGCAAACGTCGCCCACCACCAGCAGCGGCAGGCCAAAGCCAGTCGCGTCTTTCGCTAGCAGCATATTCTGGAAGATCACGACATTGAGAATGCCCAAACCCGGAATGCCGCATTTGCTCATTCCGATGATCATCGCTGCCAGGCCAAAGAAAAGCCACTGCCACAAATCGTAGGCCATCCGCCCACCAGGACGAAATGGGTTGGCAAGAGCAACGCTTAAAATCGGCCTACTCGACCGAGTCCAAATCTAGACTGAAGCACCGTAAAGCGTCCTCACTGAGGGCGCTTAAAAACATCGCGAGAACGCTTCTTAATGGGCTCCGCCTCGACACGCTGCTCACCGGTCGTCCAGCTGCCCGCGTAGCGCAGCTCTCCTCGGCCGATGTCGTAGGCTTCAATATCCGTCAGGCGAAAGCCGTTCATCATTAGGTTCGCGTTTCTCTGATAAAACTCGTCGGCCATCATGTGATAGGCAAACTCGGTTTTCTGCTTCTCCGATAGAGCTTCCCATTCGCAAGCGAACCTCAGCTCGCCGTCCACATTGTACCCTTCGACATCCGCGAGGCGAAAGCCCTGCTCAAGCATCTTTCCGGCCAGCGTACCAAAATCGTTCTTCGAAAGCCCGCGGTAGAAGCGCACGGACTCGCCTTTTTTCGGCTTCCAAATCGCGGCGTAACTCGTTCTTCCATTTGTCTCGTAGGCTTCGAAATCGATCAATCGATAGCCGCGATCCGCCATTTCACCATAACGGTTCGAAAACATCAAATCGTTCATGCCGAACTGCATCTCAGTGTCGAACCCCTCGTTGCTTTTCAGCCAAACGCCGCCGAAATTCAAAGTCGCTCCGCTCCGATCCGCTTCGATGTCCACCAACACGTAGCCGCGCTTCAAATTCTTTTCGTTAGCCTTCTTGAACTCGACAATGGTGAGAGCCGTCTTCGAATCCCACTCGTCGCTCGGCATCGACTTCACCCAAACCGCGGCCTGCTTCGTCGCCCGGCCCGAGCGATACTGCTCGAAATCCACCACGCGCATTCCCTCTTTTCGGCGATCCTCGATCATCTTCTCGAAACGATCCGATTCAAGCCCCGCGTCGAGCTTCCATTCGATCGACGAACTGTCGTAGTCGGCTCCCTGCAAGCTAACAGCCGCCGTTAAACCTGCCGCGATAATTGCGGACCGAATGGCGACCCATCCACTATTCAAAATTACTATCGATTTCTGCATGACTATTCTGGTTAAGGGAATCAACATTCTCCATCGTCCAATCCATAGACAATTGAAGGAAGAATGGTACCTAACCTTGGACTAGATCAGTCTCACTGTCACTAGGCTCAAGTACTCATTATAAGATCAACTGATCAGCAGCCGGTGGAGCCTTCGATCCCGATTTTCCGAAAAGCCGACCGCGGCATCTCAGCCAAAGCCAACTAGTTGCAGATTGACCGACCCGAAATACGCGATATCCCCCTCACTTCATGCGACCGCAGAATCACACCACGGAAATCTCCATTTGGAATAGACAGCCCCGGAAATCGGTTCTGAATGAATTCGGGTTTCTATGCCTTTTTCTCCCGATTCTCGGTTTCGCCCAAAAGAGCGAGGATTCCCGAGCCGTCACCCTCGCCCCGCTCGAAATTCAGGCGGACCGACTCTCCCAACCCGAGATTTTCGACACGTCCAATTCCGGCGCGAATCTGAGCAATACGCTGCTCGGCGGAGCGACAATCGCCATCGACGATCTCGCTGAAGCGCTCGCCCACTATCCCGGCTACGCCGCCTTCCGCAAAACCGCCTCCAGAGCCGCCCACCCCACAACGCAAGGCATCCGCCTCCGCAACCTCGGCATAAACGCCACTTCACGCACGCTGGTCACGCTCGACGGCGTTCCGCAAAACGATCCCTTCGGTGGCTGGGTCTATTGGCAGCGCTACCAAACGCAAAACTTGGAAAGTATCCGTATTCGCCCTTCAAGCGGCAGCGAAGCCTGGGGCAATTTCGGAACCGGCGGACGCATCTCCTTAACATCGCTCCAGCCCGACAGCGCTCGTACCCACATTAAAACGACACTCGGAACGGACGGCGGAAAATACGGCTCCTTCACCACCGACGCGCCCATATCCTCACAAGCGTCGATCAACCTTTCCGCCCGAATCGGAGAGACCGACGGTTTCCACACCCTTCGTCCGGACCAACGTGGAACCATCGACCGCAAAGCCGAATCGAGCGTATCCGCCTATCAGGGACAACTTCGTCTCACACCCAACGAGTCATGGACCATTTCCCTAAAAGCCGACTCCTACGACGAAGACCGAATCAACGGAACGCCCGAAGCGACTAACGGCACCGAAGCGAACGACTTCTCCGCGAGCGCCAGCTATCTATTCGACGACAAATCAAGCGGCATTCAGCTCCTCGCCTACTCGCAAGATCGCGACTTCCACAATCAATTCACTTCGGTCTCCGACGATCGCGATTCTGAGCGGCCCGTCCTCGACCAGTTCGACATGCCCGCCGAAGCTCACGGTATGAACCTCAGCTACTTCACTCGCTTCGCCGATGAAAACGAGCTCATGGTCGGCGTCGATTTCCGCGAAGTCGATGGCGAGGTCAACGAGCGTTTCCGCAATCTTGGAAGCGGTTTCACCCGGCTTCGAAAAGCGGGCGGCGAACAATCCACAGCAGGCGCCTACGTAACCGCCAGCCTCTCGATTTCCGAGGAAAACTGGATCGTCGCCACCGCCCGCGTCGACGAAGTCGAAAACTCCCGAGGATTCCGACAGGAATGGAACACCGATTCCGGAGCTCTGATACGCGACGATCGATTCGCCTCCAGCAGCGACCATTTTTTCTCCAACAACGTAACCTTCTATCACGCTTTTTCCGACAACGCGCGCGGAATGATTCGTCACACGAGCGGTTTTCGCGAACCAACGCTGAACGAACTCTATCGTCCCTTCCGAGTCAAAAACGACATTACTGAAGCGAATCAGAATCTGAATACAGAACGTCATCGAGGAATCGAAGCCGGCATTAGAATCGGAAGCGAAAGCGGCTCGTCGCTTACCGCCAATCTTTTCCACTACACGCTCGACGACATGATCGCGAACGTCGTCCTCTCCCGCGAACCCGGATTCGATCCTCTTTGCGGTTTCGTGCCCGGAGGCGGCTCCTGCGGACAGAGAGGCAATATCCCGGAAAGCGAAGTCGAAGGACTAGAAGTATCCTGGAACTCGAATCTCTCCGACAGCCTTCAAGCGAACGCCCAGTTCGTTTACGCGCAGAGCTATGTCACCAAAGCAACCGCTTTCCCCAATTTGGTTGGCAACGAATTCCCCCACGCCTCGCCCTTCCGTGCAACCATCGCGCTTGACTGGCAACCTGCCGAACAGATCAACGCTTGGGCCAGCATTCGCTATCAGGAAAACGAATACGAGGACCTCGAAAACCGACGCTCAATAGTCAGCGCGACCTTAGTTGATTGCGGCGTAAGTTACGCTCTTTCCGCTCAGCACGCCCTCTCCGCTCGGATCGAGAATCTCTTCGATTCCGAAATCGAAACCGGAATCTCCTCCTCCGGCCTCACTTCCATCGCCGCCCCCCGAGAGCTTTGGATCTCCTGGGATTTCTCGCTTTAACCCCGCTTCGTCTTTGTCTTCGTCCCAATCAACCGCTCAAGACGAACACAAAGACTAAGATTAAGACGAAGAGTGATCTCCACCCCGCTCAATCCCCCTACACGCTAAACGCTAAATACACCAGATAACCGCCGAGCAAAAACGCTCCCGAAATCCTGGTCAGTCGCGTATTGCATATAAAAGTCGACGTCTGAAATACGAGCATCAGACCGATCATTGCCGGAAAAATCAGCGTGAAGAAATTCGCGCTGGCGGTTAGTCCGCCGGGTGTCACGGAAGCCGACGCTCCAGCGACGAGGAGAATATTCAGGATATCCGCCCCGATCACATTTCCAATCGCTAGCTCTCCGTGACCCTTGCGGACTGCCGTGATCGCAGTGACGAGCTCCGGCAGCGACGTCCCGAACGCGACCAATGTCGCCGCGATTATCGCTTGAGGCACGTGCGCCCGGATCGCCGTCTCCTCCACAGTTATGATCAGAAAATGCGACGAGACCACAACAAGCGCGAGCCCGAGGCAGATTTTCATAAGAATCACTTTTGTCGACCCCTTCTCGTGCGACTCTACTCCAAAATCGCTGTCCGTCTTCTTCGCCCAACGAGTGGAAATCCACAAATACAACGCCAACAATCCAAGAAACGCGAATCCCGCCAATTGAGGAAGTCGCCCCCCCGTTTCGAACATCGACGATAGATTTCCAAACGGAAGACAAACCACGATCACCAAGATCCCGAGTCCGAGGCAAAATAGTCCCTGCCTTCTCACGAGAAACAAATCTAGCGGCACTTTCCCCACGAAAGTAGCGATCCCCAAAATCAATCCCGTGTCGCAGATAACCGAACCGATCGCATTCCCCAACGCCATGTCTGGCTTCCCGTCGATCGCCGACATCACCGAAACCGTAACCTCCGGCAGTGTCGTCCCGAGACTAACAATCGTCGCTCCGATGATGACTTTGCTGATCCCGTGCCTCAGCGAAAGCGTGACCGCCTCTTCCACGAGTACATCCGCTCCCTTCCCCAAAACGAAGAGGCATCCCGCGATGATCGCGAGTAATGCCAACATCGGGAGTCCTTGTACAAATTCTACAATCAGCTCTTCCATTCCACAAAGTAAAGTCGTCGAAAACGGCCAGCATGTGTGACCGTTGCTCTCTTTTCCGTCAAGGATTGTCGGAAAAATCCCCTTGCATCGGAACCCCTCCACATTAAAGCCGCATATTAAATGTCGGACCCGACCGCCAACTACGATTTTCGATTCGGAGGAATCGAGCGACTCTACGGAGCCGGAAGCCTCGATCGAATCCGCGCGGCTCACGTCCTTGTGGTCGGCATCGGCGGAGTCGGCTCGTGGGTCGCCGAAGCTCTCGCCCGCTCCGGCATCGGCAAGCTCACGCTCGTCGATCTCGACGACGTCTGCGAAAGCAACATCAACCGCCAAATCCACGCCCTCGACGGCCAGATCGGCAAATCCAAGATCGAGGCCATGGCGGAACGATGCCGCCTCATCAATCCCGAATGCGACATCCGCGCGATCCATACTTTCTTTACGTCGAAAACCGCCGCCAGCGTATTCGATACTGAATACGATTACGTCATGGACGCCATCGATAGCGTCAACCACAAGTGCGCCTTGATCGATCTTTGCAAACGCCAGGACATTCCCGTACTCGTTTCCGGCGGCGCAGGCGGGCGAGTCGATCCCACGCAAATTCAAGTTTCGGATCTGTCACAATCATTCAATGACAAGCTCCTTCAACAGGTAAGGAAACAGTTGAGGCAAGGCTTCGATTTCCCACGAGATTCGAAGCAGCGCTTCAACATCGAATGCGTCTTCTCCCCGGAAACGGCTCGGTTTCCTGAGAGCTGCGATACCGACGAGGAAAAAACAAGCCGTAGGCTAGACTGCTCGAGCGGCTACGGTGCCGCCACTCACATTACAGGAACATTCGGTTTCATCGCCGCCGCGAGAATCGTCGAGCGGATCACCGACCAAAGTTCCTGAAAGGAACGAGACTTATCGTACTTATATGCGCATTACCGATTTAAACTCAGAAGGGGGCATTGGCTCAAACTCGCTCTTCGTCGAGATGGGAGCCTTCAACTTCATAGTCGACGCCGGCCTTCACCCGAAACTAGCAGGCGCTTCCGCCACGCCGGACTTCTCGCTATTGGAGGACGTCGACATCCACTTCATTCTAATCACGCATTGCCACCTCGACCATATCGGTGCCCTCCCCGTTCTCATGCGCAAGCATCCCGACGCTCGCGTTCTGATGAGCCAATCGAGCCAAATGCTGATCGAGCGCATGCTTCACAATTCATGCAACGTCATGAAACGCCAGCGAGCGGAACATAGCATTCTGGATTATCCGCTTTTCACCCACGAGGATGTCGATGTGGTTGCGGAGCGGTTCGAGATCATCCCTTTCAACAAATCTTTTCCCATCACCCAAGACGACCAAGAACTCGAATTGATCCTCCACCCGGCCGGACACGTCGCCGGTGCCGGAGGCTTCGAGATCCACCATCAGGAGAAGCGGTATTTCTTTTCTGGAGACGTCTTATTCGAGCATCAACAAACACTTCCCGGCGCTAAATTCCCGTCTGATAAATCATTCGACGTCGTCGTGCTGGAAACCACCCGCGGCGAAACCGAGCGGCCAAAGGACAAGACCCGCAAGAGCGAGATCGAACGTCTTCTCGCCACGATCAAAGCGACCCTTCATCGGGGAGGATCCGTGCTCATCCCGGTTTTCGCTCTCGGCCGCATGCAGGAGATCCTCACCGTTCTCAACAACGCACGGAAGCAAGGCCTCTTGCCGAGTTGCTCCTTCTTTGGAGCCGGACTCGGGTTGGCAGTCGCCGACCATCTCG
>JAJFLS010000521.1 GCA_021772595.1 Opitutales bacterium | reverse complement strand
GGAGGAAAACCTGCGGAGTGATGAGGTCACTATCGCCGAATTGCTGAGGGACGAGGCAGGCTACGCGACCGGAGGTTTCGGAAAATGGCACAACGGCTCGCAATGGCCGCAGCATCCGAATGCGCAAGGGTTTGATGAATTTGTCGGGTTCTGCGCGGGGCACTGGAACGACTACTACGATCCGGTTCTCGAGAGAAACGGAGAGGCGTATCCGACGCAGGGCTTCATTGCGGATGTCATCACGGACAACGCCGAAACGTTTATCCGTGAGAACACCGAAAAAAAGCAGCCCTTCTTCTGCTACGTGCCTTTCAACACTCCTCATACTCCGGCAAGCGTGCCAGCGGATGACTGGAAGAGATGGCTGCATAATACCGAGGTGGAGAGCTATTTCGATCGTGCGATGTATGCGCTTTGCGAAAACATCGATGCGAATGTGGGAAGACTGATGGAGCTACTGAAAGAGCTGGAAGTGGACGACAAGACGATCGTTCTTTTTCTGTCTGACAACGGGCCAAATGGACAGCGCTACAATGATGGAATGTTGGGCCATAAAGGAAGCCTCCATGAGGGAGGCGTTCGGGTTCCTCTCTTCGTTCGCTGGCCGGGAATGATTGAGCCCGGAACCGTCGTGAAAGCGAATGTAGCCCACATTGATCTGCTTCCCACACTTTCTCGTTTGGCCGGAATCGCCTTGACCAGCGAGATGACGAAGCCGCTCGATGGCGTCGATATTTCGCCGCTGCTATTGGGGGAAAGCGACTTCTCTTTGCCAGTGAGAAACCACTACACTTGGCGACTCATCTATGGTTGGTCAATTCGCTCGGATCGATACCGCGCCACCGCAACGACTTTGCATGACATGTTCGAAGATCCTGGGCAGGAGAACAATCTGATAGAGGAGAGGCCGGAGATCCACAACGCGTTGAAGGAGGACTATCAAAAATGGGCTGCCGATGCTATTATCGAATCGCCTCAGCGTCTGCCGATTGCAGTCGGCCACAGTGAGTGGCCGCTCGTCACCCTGAATGCACATGAGTGGCAGGTGGTGCCAGATACAGGAGAGGGGATCGATTATTGTTTGCCCCGCGGGTGGTCGAATCAGTGGATTCAGGATTGGACGGACGAAACGGCCTACGCCGAGTGTCCCATTGATGTGGTCGAAGCAGGATCCTATGAGGTATCCATTCAATATGCCTGCGATATGACTTCTGTGGGATCGGTATTCCAGTTGGTTGCCGGAGAAAATAGCCTCGATATCGAAATCGAAGAACCGTGGGTGTCCGCACCCCATCCCGCCGCAGAGCAAGGCGCTAAGGAACCTGGATGGTATTTGTCCCGCGAATGGAAAGAGTGGGGGGCAGGGACGCTTGCCCTAGAGAAAGGGAAGCACCTTTTACAACTACGAGTGAAGAGTAAAACAGGCAAAGAAATGGCTGATATTAAGTCGGTTATGCTGCGAAAAATATGAACCGATTAAACGAGCAGAATCTTGGCCTATTCCTAAATCCTGACTATTACCGCATTGCGGATCACAATCTCTCAAGATAATCGATTTTCAAAAATACTTATGAAGATAAAATCCTTCCTTTCAGCAATAAGCTTCTTGTGTGTACTCGTATCCGCATTCCTGGCACAGGCGCAAGGAGCTAGCCCGCTTAATGTCGTGCTCATCGTTGCAGATGACTTGGGCGCGCACGATTTGAAAGCTCACGGTTCTGATTTGCACGAAACGCCCCACTTGGATGGTTTCGCCGCGTCGGGAATCGAGTTTACCAGCGCCTATGCTGCCGCACCGATCTGCACTCCCACCCGAGCCTCTATAATGACCGGCAAGAACCCAGCCCGTCTTCGCATGACCATCTGGAGTGAGCATGCCCTGCGGGGACCCAAGCTTGATAAGCCCATGATTCCTGCCGACAGTGAAGGCAATCTTCCGTTGGAGGAAATCACTTTGGCAGAACGATTCAAAGAAGCCGGCTACCACACCTTTCACGTCGGCAAATGGCATCTGGGAGAAGCGAGTTTCTACCCGGAAGTCCACGGCTTCGATGTCAATATCGGCGGGCATCATTGGGGAGCTCCCCCCACGTTTTTCGCTCCCTACAAAGGAGTGGTTTACAATGAGATGCGTTATGTTCCGAGCCTGCATGGATCGAAGGAGGGTGAATACTTGCCTGACCGGCTTACCTCCGAAGCGATCAAACTAATGAAAAACGCGGGCGACACGCCCTTCTTCCTCAACCTTTGCTACTTCGTCCCCCACGTACCCGTTGATGGAAAATCAGAATACGTGGAAGACTTTGTCTCCCGTATTGGCCCCGATAATCGGCATCGAAATCCTGGATACGCCGCCATGGTTAAGTCACTTGATGACGGGGTCGGCCGAATACTCGAATGGCTCAAAAAGTCCGGGAAAGACAAAAATACTGTCGTAATTTTTGTTTCGGACAACGGAGGGTATACCGGAAAATGGGATGGAGAAACGGTCAACAGCAATGTCCCGCTTCGTGCAGGTAAGGGTACCCTTTATGAAGGAGGGATTCGTATTCCTTGGATCATGCGTGTTCCAGGTATTAAAAATGCAAGCAAGGTGGATGCTCCCGTCACCACAACTGATATCCTGCCTACTCTTTTAGATTTGGCCGGATTGGATCATCCCGAATTCGATGGCTCATCTCTGAAACCATTGCTCTACAAGAAGAATTTCAATAATGGGAAGTCGCGGTCCTTGGTTTTTCATTACCCTCACTACTACTCAGGGACCACTCCGGTTTCTGCTCTCAGAAAAGGAGACCTGAAGCTCTTGCAGTATTACACGCCGGAGGGACTTAGATTTGAATTATACGATCTTTCGGAAGATCCCAGAGAATCGAACAATCTCGCAGAAGATCGCGAGGCGATTGTTAAAGAAATGGGCACTGAACTGAACGCAAGCTTATGGGAAATGGGTGCCAATTTCCCAAGTATCAACCCCAATTATGAACCTAAAAACTAACAGGCGCTTTGAGTGTATTTGCTTCAGTGATCTGCTCGAATATCGATTTTTTTTCTTACTCTATTAATATCCTAAAAAGACCTTATTCTAAAAAAACTACAATGACTAGCGAAGATTGGATTAACAATTATATAGATGCCGAAGTTCGACTCATACGGTCGCTTCCTATTAAGGACATCGAGGCCTTTATCGGCATCGTCGAAGAGGCTCACAATAGCGACAAACAGTTGTTTTTATGTGGAAATGGCGGGAATGCGGCCAGCGCGTCTCACTTGGCTTGCGACATGGGTAAAGGCTCTTCGGATGCCCTGGGAAAACGTTTCCGAGTAAGCGCCTTAAATGACAATGCTGCATGGCTAACTGCCATAGGAAACGATTATGCCTATGAGGATATATTCGTCAGGCAGTTGGAGAATTTCGCGCGGCCGGGAGATGTATTAATCAGCGGAAGCGTCAGCGGAAACTCGCCGAATCTGGTGAAAGCCTTCGAGTGGGCCAAAGAGCAGGGACTGACCACGGTGTCTATTACGAGTTCCAAGCGCGGGCGGATGTCCGACTTGGCGACCCTGCCCATTGTGTTGCCCGATGCGCACTATGGCCGCGTAGAAGATATGCAGATGATGATCTATCACCTGATCGCTTTCTGGTTTATCGAAAAAGAATCTAAACAAAATCAAAGTTCATGAATCGCATCGCCCTATTTCTCCTACTCATCCTTCACCCTTTAGCCTTCAGCCTTTCGGCTGCAGGCCAACCAAACATTCTCTTCATATCCATTGATGACTTCAATGACTGGGGACCCACTCAGCTGAACGGCGAGCCGTTCGATGTGGATACACCGAACTTCGACTCGCTGGCGGCTGAAGGGATATTGTTCAACAACGCCCACTGCAATGCTCCTGTCTGCAATCCGTCGCGCGCCTCTATCATGTCGGGACTCCATCCGGCGTCGACCGGCGTCTATGGCAATGGTCACGACTGGCTAGCGAATGAACGATACGATGACATTCTACTCCTGCCTGAATATTTCAAAAAACATGGCTACGCTACGCTGGGAGGCGGGAAAATCTACCATGCGAACCAGGGAACCGCATTTGACCGGAAAGGGCTTTTCTCGCCAAGAGGCTGGGATGAATTCTTTCCGTCTTTTAATTTCCAATTGCCAGTGCCGAGCATGCCGGATGTCTTGCCGGACCGTGGCGAGGGGAAGTTCGATTGGGGCGGCACCGGCAAGCCCCTTGAGGAGATGGGGGATCACAAGGTAGTGAATTGGGCGATTGAGCAGCTCGAGGCTTCTCGTGATGAACCGCTCTTTCTGGCAGTTGGGATCTATCGCCCGCATATGCCCTGGTTTGTCCCGGACGCGTTTTACGATCAGTACGAGGATGTTGAAATTACGCCTCCCACCAATCCGAAAGGGTGGGGTAAGAACATTCCGGAATCTCTTCTACCACCCAAACGGTTTAAGGAATTCACCGGCAAACCGGGCCCTAGTCGCGGCTATGCGGCGTGTGTCACCTATGCGGATTTTGAGCTGGGTAGACTTTTGAAAGGGTTGGAAAATTCGCCGATTGCGGATAATACGATTGTGGTGGTATGGTCGGACCACGGTTGGCACTTAGGCGAGAAGGAGCATTTCTCAAAGTTTACTCTCTGGGAAGAGTCCACACGGGTGCCGTTACTCATCTCGAGGCCCGGCGCCAAACCAAAAAAAGTGGATACAGCGGTCAGCTTGGTGGATGTCTATCCCACGCTGCTCGCTCTTGCGGGTCTACCAGAGAACAAAAGCAACGACGGGCAGAACCTGCTCCCGATCATCGAGGCAGAGACGGATCTCAATCGAGCCATCGTAACCTCGAAGAGCGAGAATTATCACGCAGTGCGCGATGGACGCTATCGTTATTTCAAATCGAACAATGCAGAGGCCTTGTTTGACCATTTCAACGATCCCCGCGAGTTTAACAATATCGCCAACCGTCCCGGAAGCGCTGCCATT
>JAJFLS010000053.1 GCA_021772595.1 Opitutales bacterium | reverse complement strand
GGTGGATTCGCAAAGTGACGGATCATGAAATTGTGGATTACGTCTCCGAGGTCCTGAGCTAGGCGATGGAGACGGACTACGTGCGACAGCGTTCGGTGGTGTTGCAGATCGTTCCGCGGGTCATTGTCGGCGACGAGCTCCAGGCTCGAATCAGGCGTAAGATGGATTCGTTCAGCCAGATGAAGCTCCCAGTTCGCGTGAAGCTGCCGAATGTGACCCTCTGGGTGATCGGTTCGATTGTGACACTCGGCCTGGTCGTATTCGGAAAACTCTGGTTTGGGCCAAGGGCGAGCGTTTCGGAAAATAGAGCCTATTCGCTGCGCTACGATTTGGCATTTGGGACGTTTGCGATGGGGGTCGTCTATGTGCTGCTGATGGGGTTGGATGTTCTGTCTTTCGTTTGGGCGACAACTGCGTTTGTTGTGGCGAGCGGGCTTTTTCTGACCGGTTTCGACCGGCGCAAAATGCTACCGGTGATGGAGCTGGCTTTGGCGCTATCGTTCGGGCTCCACTTTGTATTCACTCAATTGTTCGCCATCGAATTGCCGTAGCGACATGGATAATATTTACGCAGCGTCGGCCTATCTCTTCAGCGTCCAAGGAATTTTTCTGGTGGTCCTGGGGACGGTGCTTGGCATTACGATGGGAGCGATTCCGGGCCTGACGGGCGCGATGCTGATCGCGCTGACCTTGCCACTGACTTTCAGCATGGATCCGGTGAACGCGTTCATTCTCCTGATCAGCATGTATGTGGGCGCTGTGAGCGGGGGATTGATCACGGCGACCTTGCTGCGGATGCCGGGAACGCCGGCGTCGATCATGACGACTTTGGATGGCTATCCGATGGCGAGAGGGGGAAAACCGGGACGAGCCTTGGGGCTGGGCATAACGGCTTCGTTTGTGGGCGGATGCGTTTCGTGGCTGTTTCTGATTTCGCTGTCGGCACCGATCGCTCGATATTCGACGAAGCTGGGGCCATTCGATTTCTTCTCACTGGTTTTGTTAGCCTTGGTGCTGATCGCTTCAATCGGAGGGAAGTCGATCAGCCGGTCGTTTTTCTCCGCTTCGCTCGGCGTGTTCGCTTCGCTACCGGGAGTCGACAAGGCGACGGGAAATCTGAGATTGACCTTCGGCTTTGAGGAGTTGAATGGCGGGCTTAAGCTTTTGCCAGTGCTCATCGGGATGTTCGCGATTAGTCAGATAATCGCCGACATCGCTCGTATCGAAGAGAAAATTACGATCATCCCCGTGAAGCAAAAACGGGATATGTTGTTCAAGTTGAAGGATTGGAAAGATCAGGCGTTCAATTTGATCCGTTCATCTGTCATTGGAACTTGGATAGGAATTCTGCCAGGCATTGGCGCGAACATCGGATCGGTGACGGCCTACAGCGCCGCGAAATCGATGGCGAGCCCGGAGGAGAAAGCGCGTTTCGGCAAAGGGTCTGAGGTGGCGATCGTAGCGGCGGAGTCGGCGAACAATGCGACGATCGGGGGATCGCTGATTCCGCTGATATCGCTCGGCATTCCGGGAAGCGTGATCGATGCGATCTTGCTCGGCGGGCTGCTGATTCACGGCCTGCAGCCGGGGCCGTTGCTATTCCAGCAGAATCCGGACATGGTCTACACGATCATGGGAACGATGATCGTCTCTAATGCGTTCATGTTTTTCTTCATGATATTCGCGGTTCGCTACTTGGCCCGGCTTGCGTCGATTCCGAGGAGCTTGCTGATGCCGGTCATTCTCGTTTTTTGCATCATCGGTTCGTACGCGCTCTCCACGCGCATGTTCGATGTGTGGACGATGCTCTTCTTCGGTTTGCTGGGGTTCGGGTTCGAGCGAATGAAGATGCCTCTAGCGCCGTTTGTGATCGGATTCATCCTGGCGCCGATCGCCGAGGAGAACCTTCTAATGGGTTTGATGGCGTCCAATGGAAGCTACTTGCCGATAATTCAAAGACCGGTATCTTTGATATTCGTTGTCGTCTCGATCGTGCTCCTCGCGGTACCTTTGTATAAACGATATCGAAGAGAAGCGGAGAGTGATTAGCTGTATTGAAATTGGAGTGTTTGAATTATGATTAAACGGACTGTTTCGTTCTACCTTTGTTGGATGACTGCCTGCGTAATGTTTGCTGCGGAAAGGCCCAACATACTTTTCATCTATACCGACGATCAGTCGACGAGGACGGTTAGCTCGTACGAGGATGCGTATCATTGGGTGAGTACGCCGAACATCGATCGTTTAGCCGACGAGGGAATCCGATTCACTCGAGCGAATATCGGCTCGTGGTGCATGGCTTCGAGAGCGTCTATTCTGACAGGATTGCAGCAGCATAAAGTCGAATCGCTTCGGATGACGGGTCCGAATCCGATGAATATCTACGATCCCGAGAAATGCCGGTTTCTGCCGAAGTCGATGCGCGATCAAGGGTACTACACCGCGCAAATCGGAAAATGGCATACAGGCGTAGATTCTGGATACGGAAGAGATTGGGATCATCAAATCGTTTGGAATCGCCCAAAATACCCGGAGAACTCGCCCAACTATTACGACGATCAAATGACGGAATTCGATGGCGGAGAAGCGACTCTAGTCAAAGGATATACGACAGACAATTACACGGACTGGGCAGTTGATTTTATCAAAGGAGAAAAGCGCCCAGCCGACAAACCGTGGTATTTGTGGCTTTGCTACGGAGCGGTGCATGGGCCGTTTACGCCGGCGGATCGTCACGCGGACGCCTACTCAGATGCGACTCTGCCGCGGATCGGCGATCTTTATCCTCCGAGGGAAGGCAAGCCGGAGTATGCGAGCCGGATGGAATTCTGGGAGCCGGGTGAAGATGGAGAACCCGTGGAAAAGAAGAGAGCGGGACCGACACCTGTGGGAATGAAGGATCTGCCAGGTCGGCCCTTGAAGGATTGGATACGCCAATACCAGCAAGGCGTGCTGGCGATCGACGAAGGCGTGGGTCGGCTTCTCGAAGCGCTTGAGGAAAGCGGCCAGGACGAGAACACGCTCATCGTATTTACGTCGGATCAAGGCTTTGGTTGGGGCCAGCATGGCATGAAATCGAAAGTAGCTCCGTACCATGCGACGATTGCCGCGCCTTTGATTTTTAAATTGCCGGCCAAGCTGGCGAAGGAGAATAGAAGTGAAGGCACCGTTGTCACCGAGCCGGTAACGGCAGTGGATTTGCCGGTTACGCTTTTTTCGCTGGCGGGACTTGAGCAACCGTGGCCAATGCATGGATACGATTTGACGCCGTTATTAAAAAAGCCGGACTCGAATTGGGGAAAGCCTTCTTTGCTTGTCCACACGGCGAAACAGTATGGCTCCGATACGAATACGATTCCGCCGAAGGATCATCCCAATCTGTATCATGGACCGGGCGTTCCTTGGTACGTGTTGCTGAGCCAAGGACGCTATAGGTATATGAGGACCTTGATCGAAGGGGAGCCCGAGGAACTCTATGATGTGGTCAGCGACCGAGAAGAGCTTCGCAACTTGGCTGGAGATGATCGCTATGGCGATCTGCTGAAGAGATATCGGCGGACGGCGATTAAGGAATTGAAGCGTACGGAGGCGGGCTTCGTGGATAGAATGCCTGTGGTGGCGGGCAATTGAATGAGTAGCTCAGTGCTTTAGCCTGAGCAGTGCTAAGTTTTATGATTGAATGCTCAGGCTGAAGCTCTGAGCTACCTTAAGAAAATGAGTCGTCCTAATATTCTCTGGTATTGCACGGATCAGCAACGCTTCGACACGATTGGAGCGTTGGGAAATCCCTATGTGAAGACTCCGACCTTGGATAGGCTCGTGGAGGAAGGCGTCGCGTTTACACATGCGTATTGCCAAAGCCCGATATGCACTCCGAGTCGGGCGAGCTTCATGACCGGACTGTATCCAAGCCGCGCGCGCAATACGAGAAATGGGAACGACACGTTTCCAGATTCTCCGCCGCTTATTAGCAAGCTGATCGCGGATTCTGGATACGTGTGCGGGTTGATCGGAAAGTTCCACTTGGTCAGCGCGGGCGAGCGACCTGAACCGCGTTTGGATGATGGGTTCTCCTATTGGCAGCACTCGCACGCGCCTCGTGATGACTGGCCTGAAGGGACGCATGTGTACGCGGATTGGGTTCGAGCGAAGGGACGCGATCTCGACGCGATGAGGAGTTCGGAAGAGCGCGTCGATCCGGAGTTTCACCAGACGAAGTGGGCGTCGGATTGCGCGATCGAGTTCCTCTCTGAAAAGCGCGACGAACCGTGGCTGTTGAACATCAATGTATACGATCCGCATCCGCCTTTCATTCCACCGGCTGAGTATGCGGGTCGTTTTAATGCGGAGAATATGCCGGGACCGCATTTCAAGCCGTCCGATTTGGATACGCAACGAGAGCTAAGCAGGGTCGATTTTCAGGGCGATCCCATGTCGCCAGAAAATTGTGACGCCAAGGAAATGCAGGCGAAATACTACGCGATGATTGCGCAGATCGACGACCAGTTCGCTCGTATTCTGAAGGCGCTCGACGATACCGGACAGCGAGAGAATACGGTTATCGTTTTCACCTCTGATCACGGTGAGACTTTGGGCGATCATGGCCTAATGAGAAAGGGCTGTCGCTTTTATGAAGGATTGACCCGCGTTCCGCTGATTTTTTCCTGGCCGGGGAAATTTGCTGGAAGCCGCCAGAGCAATGGGCTGGTTGAGCTGCTTGATTTGTCAGCGACCTTGCTTGCGTTGACGGGAGTTGAGATTCCTGAATATCACCAGGGGCACAGTCTGGTGCCTGTGCTTTGGGGAGAGAATTCGGGATCGGTTATTCGCGAGAGCGTTCGTTGCGAATATTTTGACGCATTGGATTCTCATTTCACGGGAGGCGATGGTAGTTTCGGAACCATGTACCGAACGGATCGATACAAGCTTTCGATTTACCACGATAAGAATCTTGGCGAGCTTTACGACCTTCAAGAGGATCCCTGGGAATTCGAAAACCTATGGGACGATCCAGGCCATGCGGAATTGAAGAGCGGCCTGATTTTTGAGAGTTTCAATGCCCACGTGAATTTGACGACGGACGTCGGTTCGAAACGGATCGCCCCGATGTGATCGCGTTTTCTTGTGCTTGCTAATCGCTCCAAGCTTCGGCGCGGCGCTCCATAAGTTCAGGGTAAGCGTCGTCGAGGTCGCCTACGTCTTGTTTGATTTGGAGAAGCTGGGCTTTTAGCTTTTTCGCGACGTTTGCGTATGCGGGATCTCCATACACGTTTTGTTGCTCGTAGGGATCTTTTTCCATGTCAAAGAGTTCGAGTCGGGCGGGGGTTGCTGCGGGTTT
>JAJFLS010000520.1 GCA_021772595.1 Opitutales bacterium | reverse complement strand
CGTTCACGAGTGTGTGCCAGGACGAGCTTTGCTCGATCCGCGATTCACTAGGCGACTACGAGGGCCTGAACGCCCAGGTATACGGCATCAGCGTTGACAGCCCGTTTTCGCAAGAGGCGTTCGCCAACGCGAACGGCGGCTTCAAATTTCCCCTGCTCAGCGATTTCAACAAGGACGTGAGCGCGGCCTACGACGTGCTGTTCGAGGATCTGCTTGGATTCAAAGGCGTCTCCAAGCGAGCGGCGTTCGTTGTCAATAAAGACGGCGACGTCGTTTATAGCGAGTCGAGCGACGATCCGAAGCAACTGCCAAACTTCGACGCGATCAAAGCGGCTTTGGCCTAAACCAATTATTCAAAACACGAGACGGTGCCGGTTGCGGGCCGTCTTGTTTTTTCTTATCGATTAATTAGGAATGAAGAATGAGCGAGCGATCCCGACGCGCAATCGCGCTTGAATTCCGGTCGCTTTAAACTTCGAAAACTCGAGTACGATTCGCCTGCTGCGCAATTCTTTGAAAAGAACGACATCACAAAAAATGAGCGACCTTCCAAACCCGCTAGATTCACTAAAAACCTTCAATTCCGGCGCGGATGGCACGTCCTACTTCTACTCGCTGCCATCGTTGGAGGAAAATGGAATCGGCCCCATCTCGAAGCTGCCAATCTCGATTCGCATCGTGCTCGAGTCCGTACTCCGCAATTGCGACGGCAAGCGAGTGACCGAAGAGGATGTCAAGGCGCTCGCTAATTGGAACGCCTCTTCGCCCGCCCAAGTTGAGATCCCCTTCGTCCTTTCGCGCATCGTCCTTCAGGATTTCACAGGCGTGCCGCTGCTCGTCGATCTCGCCGCGATGCGATCCGCAGTCGAACGAATCGGCAGCGATCCAGCTATGATCGAGCCGCTCGTGCCGGTCGATCTTGTAGTGGATCATTCGGTACAAGTGGACAAGGCGGGAACTGCGGATGCGTTCAAGCAAAACATGGCTATCGAATTCCAGCGCAACATGGAGCGCTACGAATTCCTGAAATGGGGCCAGCAAGCCTTCGACACTTTTCAAGTCGTTCCACCTGGGATCGGCATCGTCCACCAAGTCAACCTGGAGTATCTCGCCAAGGTGGTCCACCAGAAGTCGGTCGATGGCGGAACGGTTTTCTATCCCGACACGCTCGTGGGCACCGACTCGCACACGACGATGATCAACGGTCTCGGTATCGTTGGCTGGGGCGTTGGCGGCATCGAAGCGGAAGCCGGCATGTTGGGTCAGCCCGTTTATTTTCTCACTCCAGAAGTCGTGGGCGTCGAGCTAAAGGGCGAGCTCAAAGAAGGAATCACCGCGACCGATCTCACGCTCACGATCACCGAACGACTCCGCGCGCTCGGCGTGGTCGGCAAGTTCGTCGAGTACTACGGCGAAGGCGCTCGAAACCTCACGCTCGCCGACCGGGCGACCATCGCCAACATGGCTCCCGAATACGGGGCGACTATGGGCTTCTTTCCGATCGACGAAAAGTCGCTGGACTATCTCCGCGAAACCGGTCGCAGCGACGCTCAAATCGCGGCCATCAAAGGCTATTGCGAAGCCCAGGGAATTTTCGGCATTCCGGATGCAGGCCAGATTGAATACACGAAAAACATGGTAGTCGATCTCAGCGAGATTGAGCCGAGCGTGGCGGGACCGAAAAACCCGAAGGAGCGCATCGCCGTTTCGAATCTCAAAGGCGCGTTCAACGATCTTCTCGGAAAGCCGGCTGCGGATGGTGGGTTCGGCATTTCTTCGGACAAGCTCGAGACGCGCGCGCCGGTCAACGATTCCGGAGACATCGGGCATGGCTCGGTTTTGATCGCGGCAATTACCTCGTGCACGAACACCTCGAATCCGGGCGTCATGCTCGCGTCGGGACTTCTGGCGAAAAAGGCGGTTGAAAAAGGGCTGACCATCGACCCGACCGTCAAGACCAGTCTCGGCCCAGGTTCGCGCGTGGTGACGGACTATTTGAACGAGACCGGACTCCAGGAATACCTCGACAAGCTCGGCTTCAATCTCGTCGCTTACGGATGTACCACTTGCATCGGAAACAGCGGTCCGCTGGCTCCCGAAATCGAAGGCGCGATCAAGGAAGGCGAACTCGTCGCGTCGTCGGTGCTTTCCGGCAACCGAAATTTCGAGGCCCGCGTTCACGGATCGATCAAGTCGAATTTCCTGATGTCGCCGCCGCTTGTCGTCGCCTACGCATTGGCGGGTCGCGTGGACATCGATCTCTATAACGACCCGATCGGCCAAGGCTCCGATGGTCAGGACGTATTCTTGAAAGACATTTGGCCGTCCAACGAGGAAGTCGCCAACGCGATCCGAACCGGTCTCAAAACGGATATGTTCGACAAGGAGTATTCCGACGTGGCCAACTCGAGCGAGGAGTGGAGTCAGATCGAATCCTCCACCGGTGCTAGCTACCAGTGGAATCCAGAATCCACATACATCCACGAGCCGCCGTTCTTCGATGGTTTTTCGATGGAAGTGGGCACGATAGAGCCGATCGTTGGTATGCGTCCGCTCGCGATAATGGGCGATTCGGTGACGACCGACCACATCTCTCCGGCCGGCGCCTTTAAGGCGGAAACGCCCGCAGGCCAGTTCCTCAATTCCAAAGGAGTCGAGCAGGCGAATTTCAATTCCTACGGTTCGCGACGCGGTAATGATTTAATCATGACACGCGGCACCTTCGCCAACGTTCGGGTGAAAAACCTGATGGCGGACGGAAAAGAAGGCGGCTACACCAAGATAATGCCCGAGGGCGAGCCGGCGTCCATCTATGACGCCGCGCAAGTCTACAAGGAGCGCGGCACGCCGTTGATTGTTTTCACCGGCATCGAGTACGGCACCGGTAGTTCCCGAGATTGGGCGGCGAAAGGGACGAGTCTCTTAGGCGTCAAGGCGGTTGTGGCGCGGAGCTACGAGCGCATCCACCGGTCTAATCTCATCGGCATGGGAGTCCTTCCCCTCGAATTTCCGGAAGGAATGAGCGCCCAGTCGCTCGGGCTCGACGGCTCGGAAATCGTGTCGATTCCCGGTCTAGGCGACGATTTGAAGCCTCAGCAAAACCTCACCGCGGTCATTGAGCGCGCGAGCGGCGAAAAAGAGGAAGTCGAGCTGAAAGTCCGAGTGGATACTCCGATCGAAGTGGAATATATTCGCAACGGCGGGATTTTGCCTTACGTGTTGAGGGATATTATAAGTGCTTCAAATTAAACACTTCTCTGGTTACGCGGTCTCAAGCGAAGAGAGGAAGTTAAAATGCCAGACGAGACACCCGTTTTTCTAGTCGATCCCGCGTCGAATCCAGTCGCGGTCAAGATCCTTGGTCGCGCTTCATTTCAGAACGTCGGCCCGTTGAAGGACTTTCTCAAGGACAGATACTCAACTGGAGGGCGCTGTTTCGTGTTCGATTTCTTCGAATGCACGGGTATGGACAGCACTGTGCTTGGAGTGATCGCCGGGTGCGCTCTGGAGCTCAGAAAACTGGAGCCCAAAGGGTCGCTGGTGTTGTCGAGACTCAACGATCGCAACCAGGAGCTCGTTCGAAGTCTCGGGATCCATCGCATCGCGATGGTCGATACAGGTGACAATGGCGTGGATGTTTCGGGAGCGAAGGAATCGTTGTCGAACGATCAGTCAAACGAGCTGACGAACGCCCGTCTCTGCCTCGAAGCCCACGAGAACTTGATCCAGGCGGACTCTAACAATCAGGAGAAATTCCAAGACGTCATCGCCTATCTAAAGAATCGCCTGGACGACGAAGAGCAGTAGGCTGTGAGACTGTTTATTCGGTTGCTTCTGAATGAAGGTTTCTGAGATATTTCGGCCCTGATGAGTGGAAGCGTAGTGAACGACATTGATAAGGAAGCTTTGCCGGATGCCCAGGGGCGATTCGGCCAGTTCGGCGGATGTTATGTGCCGGAGACGCTCGTGACGGCTTTGCAGGATTTGGGGGAGGAGTACGAGCGGGCGAAGGCGGACCCGGAATTTCAGGCGGAGCTCGCGTTCCATTTGAAGGAATTCGCGGGCCGGCCGACGGGGCTTTACTTCGCCGAAAGACTGACTGAGGAGCTGGGCGGGGCGAAAATCTACCTTAAGCGCGAGGATTTGTTGCATACTGGCGCTCACAAGATCAACAACGCTATTGGCCAAGCTCTGCTCGCCAAACGGATGGGCAAGAAGCGGATCATCGCGGAGACCGGCGCCGGCCAGCATG
>JAJFLS010000519.1 GCA_021772595.1 Opitutales bacterium | reverse complement strand
CCGTATACGGTTGGAGCAATACCAGCCCCAACGCCCCCGAAGGTAAAGTATCCAGCGCAATCAAACTCGGAGATTCGCACGCGGTCGCACTCATCTCCAATGGATCTTCGCGTGCCACCGCCTATCTGTATCACATGATCGGAGACACATGGACTGAGCTCGGAGAAAACTTCAATAAGTTGCCCATAGACTCGCAATTGGTTTCGAATGGAGAGCGATTCGTAGTTCTCTCCAAGGAAAGCACCAGCCGCGTCACCCTAGGCGAACCGGATACGAACTACGGCTGGATCGATCATATAGCAGTGGCTCTCTACTTCCTCGCGCTGATATACGTCGGCTTTCATTTCACCAAACAAAGCAAGAGTTCAGACGATTTTTTCCGCGGTGGGCACACTATCCCCTGGTGGGCCACCGGCATGAGCCTGTTTGCCACCGGAGCCAGTGCTCTGAGTCTGATGGCCATGCCCGCGAAGTCCTATGCGAGCAACTGGACCTTCTTCGCAATCAGTCTCTATTTCATCATAGCGCTGCCGCTCTCCATGTATTTCCTCGCTCCTCTGATTCGAAAATTGAACTACGGCACAGCCTTCGAGTACTTGGAGCATCGATTCGGACTATCCGTCCGTATAATCGGCAGCTCAATTTTCGCTATGGGCCAGATCCTGGGACGGATAGGCACGATACTTCTTTTTCCCGCGTACGCTCTCGAAGCGATCGCCGGCATCCCAATGGAAATGAGTGTACCCGTGATGGGAATCGTCACCATCGCTTACACCTATTTGGGTGGATTGACTGCTGTTATTTGGACCGACACGATCCAGGGCTTCGTCATGATCGCCTCCGTATTAGGCTGCCTGATACTCGTATATTTCAAGATCGATATTCCCGCCTCGGAAATGGTGTCGATTTTAAGAGACCAATCTAAACTTCATATGTTCGATTGGGGCGTAGCCCTAGACACGGAGAATGTACTGACAGTCTTCCTAGGCATAGTGGCTCTCACACTACTTTATATCGGCGACCAGAATTACGTGCAACGCGTGCAATGCACCCGCAACTTGCGCGAAGCAAAAAAAGCAATCGCCACTCAGCTCGGAATCGCCGTTCCTATCAATCTCCTCCTATTCGGATTAGGAACCGCTCTCTTCCTCTTCTACAAACAGCAGCCCGCAGAGCTAAACCCAGTCATAAAGACCGATGGGATATTCCCCTTTTTCGCTGCTCAACAATTGCCCCCAGGCGTATCCGGACTAGTGATAGCCGCTCTACTCGCCGCCACCATGTCGACGGTATCCAGCAGCCTCTGCAGCGTATCCAACCTGGTCGTAGACGATTTCTACAAACGTTTTTCCAAGAATCCCAGCGACGCAAAAGCCGTCAAAGTGGGCCGAATCGCAACCCTAGTAATCGGGCTTTTCGGCATCTCATCCGCCTTCTATTTAAACTCCTTCGAAACACCTTCCATTTGGGATCTTTTCCTTAGAGTGGCCGGTATCATAGCCGCCACTACGATAGGCACCTTCGCACTGGGACTCTTTTCACGTAGAACTAACGAAATCGGTGTTCTCGCAGGAATCGCAGCCGGAATGTTGGCCACCTACTTCATCGCCAAAGACGAGACCATCATCTTCTGGCTCTACCCTATATACGGTTCCCTCGTCACCTTCGCAGCCGGCTACGCAGTCAGCATCGCCACAGGTGGAAACCAAAAGAACATCGACGGTCTAACATGGGCCACTCTCAATAACCGGACCGGCGGCCTCGATGATTGAGACGAATCAAAGTCGTGCCAATTACACTTGAGCCCACAAAGGTAGCGGCCGATCTCCGAGCGGCCATCATCTTGTGAAGTAATGTCCGCTCCGAGATCGGCCGCCACCTTAGACAAAAATAAAATCCTGTCGGAATAGCTGGTGCGCTTAAGACACGAAGGTTCATGTCTTAAGCGCACCAAGATTGAAAATGCGGGTAGATATAATCTGTCCATTGATGGCATTCTGAAAAAATTGCCGGAGTGCCTCAGATAGAATATCTCACGCGAAGCCGCTAAGACGCTAAGTTTTGAAACCAGCCACGAAGAGTCAGTTCGAATTTCATTTTCATTTCCCTTCGCGTCTTAGCGGCTTCGCGTGAGATATTTTTAGCCCTACTTAAAGCTCACATCCCAAACCTTCGAAAACGTAGAGGTTTCATTTCCATCGTCGACCGTCAGAACCACCACGTACTGTCCCAAGTCTTCGTATTCATGGATCGGATTCGATTCATTCGAAGATGAACCATCTCCAAAATCCCAATGCCACTTCACGACCTCGCCCATTGACTGATCTTCAAAGACGACCTTTCGCTCCTCTTCATCGATCACCTCAAAGGTCCAAGCCGCCTGCAGCGAAGGCCTCAGTTCGGCCTCCAAGGGCATCAATCGAAAAGCGACCAGTTCCGAAGCCTGACCATACATGGTGTGGCTTCGCGACAAATTCCAGAAACCGCTATTCTTCGGGCTATCGGCATCATCGTAATCGATAATCGCCCAACATAGCCCAATGACCTCATCCTCCGTCAAGACCGATTCCGTCGAACGATCGGGACTATCCGGATCAGCGTAATCGAAAGGCGTAACCCAAAACTCAAGCGTCAGCTTTCCATTGTCACCTGGCTCGAAATGATGATTGTAACTCGAATTTGAATACGGTAATTCTTTCAGCCATTGAGCCGGGCCCCAAAGCATGCACCAATCCTTATCCCGAGCCGGAGTGAAAATATGGTAATTCTGAGCATGAACTCCATGCACCGACCGCCAAGCCTGCGATTCGCTCACCACCTCAGTGTTTTCCCGAAAGCGATCGATAAGAGGACCACCGGACAGATCCCCATCTACAACCAGCTCAAAGGTATCATTCTTTATACCCGAACCCGCGAAGTCCCAATAATCATCATACGCCTCATACAAAAAATAGAGCCGATTCAGGCCCTTCACCCAGGCAACCTTCACACTCACATCGATCGTATCTGACGGGACGCCTTCGTATTTCCCCGAATCCTCCCACAACTGATCCGTTCCTACTGCATAGGAATCGGGTACCTGCGTCCAATCGCTCGCATCACCATCCACCCGCGGAATCGCATCCGCTGGAAATTGATACACCTTAAACTCCATCCCCGGACGCTCTAAGGCGTCCGCTGATACAATGAATGAGAAAGTAACTGAAGCTGTTCGAATAATATTGAGGACACTCATAATTTACCAGAATAGGCGGCTAAGAGCACGACCCATCCACTCACTCGACTTACCTCTAATCAGATCAGCAATACACTATAATTCTGACTGTCAGATTTCTCCAGGCAACAACTAGTTCGCGAAATCATATTACTTACATTTCCACGCAGTAGATTGCATCAGCAACGACAGAACAACTAAACTCTCAGGACGAGCCCAAAGTAGATGTAGATCATCATAATGTTTACAGCGATTTGCTAACTATTTGCTAGATTCCCTGCATCTCAGTTCATCTATCTGCATTTTCTCAGAAATCCAAAATGCAGCAAGACGCTGATAGATAACGGTAAGTGCAACGAAGTGCAGATAGATGAACCCCCCGAGTGAGCGAAGCGATCGAGCAAAGGGGTTTGACGAAGCGAAGCGGAGA
>JAJFLS010000518.1 GCA_021772595.1 Opitutales bacterium | reverse complement strand
TGACCCCGAAGCGAGCGAGGCGGGACGAGTCCTCAAGCATGCTCTCTACACGCACTTCCACTTCCCAGCCATAGATCTTCCGGACCCAGCGACGAAAGGCCGTGGCGCGCGCGTCATGACCGCCACCAGTACTTGATGTTAATACAAGAATCCTAACCCCAGACACCGTTTACTTTCTCCTTTGCAACCCGTAGTATGATAAGTTGACGAAACGGACCAGATTCAGCGGGGAAATGCGAGACAAAAAAGGAGCCAATATTGATTGGAAAAAAGTCCCCGATCGGATTGTTCCGCTTCTGTCTCGATTGATGCATTTTACGAGCTTTTCGGCAGCCAGTTTAGGCGGCGGCGATTGCGAGTTTCGCTTCTCTATTGTCCCCCAAACCGTATCCACGCAACCAGTATTTATATTTTTACCAGTTTTTCTTACGACCGATTCATTGAAGCTCGTATTGAAGTCACCCAATCGAAAATCAATCACGCTCAATCCTTCGCCCGCAGCCTCAATTATAAGACTTTCGGTGAACGCAGACAACCCCGCTTTGCCGGCGTTGTAGCCCGACATAAACGGTACCGGAAATTCAACCGCGAGAGAGGACACATTCACCAAGTAACCCTTTCGCTTTTTCAATCCTGGCCAAGCGAGACGCGACAATTTCATCGTTCCGATCAGCAGCGTGTCTATCTGCGCTTTCAGCGTTTCGAAATCTAATTCATCGAATCTCCCAAACGCCCCGGAACCCGCGTTGTTCACGACAATGTCGAACCCGATCTCGCCCATTCCTTGGGATCTCCAAGCGCCTTCGATCGCGATCGGATCGGCTAGATCCAGCGCCAGCGGAACAACGCCCTCCGGCCAGGATGCTCCGCTCGGATTCCGCGATGTCCCCCAGACTTTTGCTCCCGCCGCGACCAGCGCTTCCGCGATCGACTTTCCGATCCCGCGGCTTGCTCCCGTCACCAACGCATTTGATCCACGAATATCCATTCTTCGGTTACCGCGCGATCAAACGCTTTCCGCCAGCAGCTCTCTCGCGTGCGACAAAGCGCTTTGTGCCGAACGATCTCCCAGCATCCGGGCGAGCTCGACCACGCGCGTTTCTTCGCTCGCATCCAGCTTCTCGATACTCACTTTCGCGCGATCGCCGCTCTGATCTTTATCCACAACGAAATGACTGTCGCCCAGCGCCGCGACTTGCGGCAAGTGCGTGATGCAAATGACCTGATGAGACCCGCCAATCCCCTTCAGCCGCTCCCCCACGATGCGCCCGATTTCGCCGCCCACGTTAGCGTCCACCTCGTCGAAAACCAGCACCGGCACTTCGTCCACATCCGCCAGAATCGTCTTCAGAGCAAGCATCACCCGAGCGAGCTCTCCGCTGGACGCCACTTTGCTCAAAGCTTTCAGCGGCTCCCCTACGTTGGGAGAAAACAGCAACTCCGGCAACGCGTCCCCGTAGGCTTTCAAACCCGATTGGCTCACCATTTCCAAACCGCATTTGCCTTTCTTAAAACCGAGCTCGAGCAAGACCGCTTCCGCTTCCCGGGCCAGCGCCTCGCCCGCCTTCTTTCGTTTGCTCGCGAGCGTTGCCGCCTTTTTCCTCAACACCTTCTCTTGCTCGTCGGCCTCGCAATTGAGCCGCTCCAGCGACCCCTCGATGTCTCCTTGATCCTCGATCTTGCGGGCCATCTCAGCGCGGGATTCAAGCACGTCGGATACCTCGCGGCCATACTTGCGCCGCAGTTCCTGCCAGACCGTCATTTTCTGCTGAACCTCATCCGCGAACTCCGGCTCGAAATTAAGCGACGCTCCGATCATTTCGTATTCCGCCCCCAATTCCTGTAGCTCCAGAATCACGCTCTCCAAGCGGCTCGCCAACTCGCTCAGCGACGGATCCATCTCCGCCGATTGGACTGCCGACCGAGTTAGCTGGCTCAGCATCGAAACCGCCCCCTCGTCACCCGTCAAACCAGTCGCCAGCTCGGCGGACAATTCGAGCAAATCCTGGCTGCTCGACACGCGATTGAAATCCGTCTCCAACTGCTCCACCGATTCGGCCGAAAGCTCCAGCGCGTCGATCTTGCCGATCTGGATTTTCAGAAATTCGATCTGGTCGGGCGACAGCTGTGTCTCGTTTCGCAAGCGTTCGATCTCCGCCAGCATTTCCCTCCAGGCCCGATACGCCTTCCGGTAGTCGTCCGCCGGGCCTTCGAGCTGGGCATAAAGATCAATCATTTCCAGCTGGCACTCGCTGCGCAAAAGCCGCTGCGGTTCGCCCGGACCATGAAAATCGATCCAGCAGCCGCCCAGCGATTGAAGGTTCGCCAAGGTCGCTAGGCTACCGTTGATCGCAATCCGCGAAGGCTTCGAAACATGCAGCGTGCGCTTCAGCAGCAAGGCTCCCTCTTCGCACTTCGGCAGACCGAGCTCCCCGAGAATCGAGTCGATCTCCGCGCAATCCTCAAAGTGCAGCGCAGCCTCCACCTCGCAGCAATCCGAGCCCGCTCGAATGACTGACTTGTCCGACCGCGAGCCCGACAGCAGGCTCAAGGCGCCCAGAAACACGCTCTTGCCCGCCCCCGTTTCGCCTGTGACGACGGTGAACCCCGCGTCAAATTCGATCGAAGCTTTCTCCAGCAAAGCCAGATTCGCGATATTCAAGTACTGCAACATAGGTGAAAGAAGATCCGACCGAGTAAGGCGAGTTTATCCGCCAAAGAAAACGAAAATTGCGCTTGCATCGCAAATAGCTCTTCCGCACGTTTTTCGGCCTTCGACAAATCTGCGCCAGAACGGCCAGATTCAGTCCCGGCCGGGGGATTAGCTCAGTTGGTTAGAGCGCTTGCTTGACATGCAAGAGGTCGGCGGTTCGAATCCGCCATCTCCCACCAGACTTCGCGAGGCGATAGCCGAAGACGAAGCCTGTCACGGCGTAACAACGTGAAGCCGGACTACGTGCCCAACTAGTGAGCTACGCCCGGGCAAGCCCTCCTTCCCAGCAGCACAATCGCCATCGAAGCAGGGAAGCCTCAAGGGCGGATGAGAACCGCCGCGAGCGGTTCGACGAAGCGAGTCCACGAGCGGAGATGGAGCAATGCGAAGCATTGAGGGCAACGCCCCGATGAGCGAAGCGAAGAGTCAATCCGCCAGAAAGGCCCCAAGGTAGCAGATCCACACCGCGAATCCGCTAACTTATTCCAAAAATTGACTGTCCAATAACTCCGTGATTGGATCAATCAAGATAACGACTGACTGCTAGCGCGACTACCCTGGGATAGTCTATGAGGCCAATATCGACGCTCCTCATCTCATTTTCCTTGTGAACCGACAACGATCAACACCCCGCATCGAAACACACCCGAAAAGCGCCCGCGCCACTTGGTACACGCGCCCCATCCTCGCCGGACCGATCTCGGCAATCGCGATTGGCCTGCTCTTCCCGCTGTTTTCGGCCTCCGCGAGCAAGTCCGTCCTAGAATCGTTTCGAAGCGACATTGAGCCGATTCTCGATAACTATTGCTACGATTGCCACGGATTCGGGACCAAAAAAGGAGGCGTAACTTTGGACGAGTTTACCGCTGAAACCATCGCCGATCACGAACTTTGGCTTCGCGTGCTTAAAAACGCCCGGGCTCACATCATGCCTCCGATAGAAGAGGAATTCATTCCAACCGATAAAGAACGCGCACGTCTATTGGCTTGGATAAAAACCGGCCCGTTCGGAATCGATTTAGAAAATCCTGACCCGGGAAAAGTGACCGTCCAACGACTCAATAGAGTGGAATACCAGAACACCATTCGCGAGCTGATCGGTATCGATTTCGATGCGGAAGACGCCTTTCCTCCCGACGATTCGGGAGAGGGTTTCGATAACATCGGAGAAGTCCTGACCCTCTCGCCCATGATGCTGGAGAAGTATCTCGACGCGGCCAGCCGCATCGTCAGCGAAGCCGTCCCCACGCAGGCAAGCATCTTGCCCGAGCATCAATTCTCCGATGAAGAGCTGGTGGATTTATTCAGCCCGGCGACCATCAAAGACGACGAGTCGGACGACCAGCTGCAAATGTCCTTCTACTCCCCCTCTACTCGTTCCGCGAACTACGAAATCAAGGTATCTGGAAAATACCAAGTCGTTCTCAATCTCAAGCCTGTCAGCTTTTCCAGCTTCCGAGGATTCGACTACAACCGCTGCCGACTCGTCTTCAAAATCGATGGCGAAACGAAGATCGATCAGGAATACGAATACGTCTCAGGAAGAGCGATTGAACACGCCTTCGACTACGACTGGGAACCCGGAAAGCACACCTTCTCTTTCGAAGTCGAGCCTATCACGTCCAGCTTGGAAAAGATCAAGCGTCTCAAAATGCGAATCGAGCGCCTCGCGATCCGAGGGCCTCACGCACCCGAACACTGGATACGGCCAGCGAACTACGAACGCTTTTTCCCAGGAGGCGTACCCGAAGACGAATCAGCAAGATCTGAATACACACGCAAATTGCTAGACGATTTCGCCACCCGCGCTTTCAGACGTCCAGTCGACAAGAAAACCGTTGATCAGCTGGCCCGGCTCGCGGAGGGAATCGCCGCACAGGAGGGCTACACCTACGAAACGGGAATTTCGCAAGCGATGGTCGCGATCCTAGCTTCCCCGCGCTTTCTGTTCCGCGAGGAAAAATCGCTGGCACGCTCCTCGAAGCGCGAGCACCCGCTACTCGACGAGTATTCCCTCGCATCGCGACTCTCCTATTTTCTCTGGTCTTCCATGCCCGACGAGGAGCTCTTCCAACTGGCCCGGAAACGGAGGCTCCGCGAGAATCTCGACGCGCAGCTGAAACGCATGATGGCCGACAAGCGCTCGGACAATCTGATCAACAACTTCGCCGGCCAGTGGCTGCACGCCCGCGACATCCAATCCGTCAACATCAGCTCCCTTGATGTCTGGCTCAGGGACCATCCAGATCCCGAAACGATGGCTGCCAAAAAGGAATACTCTATCGTCCGAGAGATCCCCGAGAATAAACGCACCCCCGAACAAAAGGCGACCTACACGCGGACAAGAAAAATCATGGTCGCTCTCTACGACAAGGACCGGCCCGAATTGAAGTCCCCTCTCCAACGAGCGATGCGCCAGGAAACGGAACTGTATTTCGAGCACGTAATTCGCAAGGACCGAAGCTTGGCCGAGCTCCTGGACAGCGATTACACCTTTCTCAACGACCGCCTCGCGAAGCACTACGATATCGATGGCGTAAGCGGTTCAAACATGCGCAAAGTCTTCCTTGAGCCCGGAAGCCCACGCGGCGGCGTGCTCACCCAAGGCACGATTCTAGCCTACACCTCCAACCCCACGCGAACCTCGCCCGTGAAACGAGGAGTGTTCATCCTGGAAAACATTCTCGGAACGCCATCCGCACCGCCCCCGCCTAACGTCCCCGCTCTCGAAGATGCCGTGAGCCCGGGCGCCACCCAAGCGTTGAGCCTGCGCGAAACACTCGCCATCCACCGAGAGGACAAGCTCTGCAACTCCTGCCACAAACGGATGGACCCCCTCGGATTGGCGCTCGAAAATTTCAACGCCATGGGCATGTGGCGCGACTCCGAGCTTAATCAGCCGATCGAAACCGGGGGCGAGTTCATCACCGGAGAAACCTTTTCCTCGATCCAGGAAATGAAGCGAATCCTTGCAAATGAACGCATTTTAGACTTCTATTATTGCTTCAGCGAAAAACTGCTCACGTACGCGCTCGGTCGAGGAATTGAGTACTATGACACGGCAACCATCGACGATCTCGTCGAAACGCTCCAGCAAAACAACGGAAGGCCTTCCGTGCTGCTGAGCGCCATCGTGAATTCCGCCCCGTTCCAAAAACGCCGACACCCCGATTTCAAACCCAATTAGCCAATGAACCGCCACCCCATCCCCAATCAGCTCGGCCGCCGCAGATTTCTCAAAGGCGTGGGCGCGACCTTGGCCCTGCCCGCTTTTCAATCCATGGTCCCCGGCGGCCTACTTGCCGCTGGACCGATTCGCCAAGTAGCCACCACTCGCTCCGGAGCCCCGCTCAGAGCCGCGTACATCACCTTCCCAAACGGATCCATCCCGCATCTCTGGTGGCCCGAAGGCAACGAAACCAAATTCTCGTTTAACGACACACTGAAGCCGCTCGAGACTCTCCGAGACTCAGTCCAAGTCATGGGCGGACTCGATCAGCTGAACGCAACCGCAGGAAAAGACGGCGGCGGCGACCACGCGCGCGGCAATAGCGTATTCCTGACCGGCGTACGTATCAAGAAAAGCGCGACGGACATTCGCGCCGGCACTTCCATCGACCAGGCTATCGCAAGCGAGGTCGGGTACATGACCCGATTTCCATCGCTAGAGCTGAGTTGCGATCCCGCCAGACGCGCCGGCGCATGCGATACCGGATACTCCTGCGCCTATCAATACAACCTCGCCTGGAAATCGCCCACCAACCCGATGACCCCCGAGTCGAATCCGCGCAAGGTTTTCGAGCGCCTGTTCGGCGAAGGCTCTCACGGCAATCGGTCGGACAATGCGAAACAACGCATGATGAACCGGCGCTCGATTCTCGATTTCGTCATGACCGATGCCAAGCGCATGCAAAAGAACCTCGATCATCACGACCGGGAAAAACTAAACCAGTATTTGACCGGCATTCGGGAAGTGGAAACACGTATCGAGAATCTGGAGCGCTTCGGATCGACCGCCGATCCGGACGTGGCGACTCCTGAAGGCATTCCCTTCAGCCACGGCGAGCACATTGACATCATGTTCGAAATGATGCTTCTCGCCTTCCAAACCGATTCCACGCGAATCTCGACCCTAATGCTAGCCCACGACGGCGACAACCGCTCCCACGAAGAAATCGGAATTCCGGAGGGACACCACGAGCTGACGCACCATCAGAACAAAGCCGACCGGATCGCCAAAGTCGGCCGAATCGACCAGTGGTACGTGCAGAAGTTCGCGTCCTTCCTAACGCGTTTGGACCAGATAGAGGATATCGACGGCCAGTCCATGCTGCACAATTCCATGATCCTATACGGAAGCGGCAACGCCGACGGAAACCGTCATTCGCACGACAACCTCCCCATCCTCTTGGCAGGACACGGCGGCGGCACGCTAAATCCCGGACGCTACGTCCAAAGCGGATCCAAGCCCGCCACCAACCTATTCCTCAGCATGGCCGACCAAATGGGCGTCCAGAGCCTCCCCCGCTTCGGGGATTCCACCGACCGCTTAACAAACGTCTAGACACGGGCAGGACATCCCCGTAGTGAAGGCAGAATCGCCGAATTCAGTGCACTCACAAGTTTCAAAGCGGGCACGGAAGAGCCAGGCAGTTCTCACAATCCCGTACAGGAGCTCCGCGACTGCACTCCGTGTGAGACTTTGCCGTTAGAAATCCAGTTTAGATCATGAGAAAACAATACAAAGACAAAAGAGCATCGTGTGCGCTGTGCAAACCTCACAAACGAAAGTGGGCGAATCGTTGGAAAACTAAAGACCAGGAACTCATCAAAAGGAACGACAAAGATATCCAATCACGCACAGGCAGGAAGCCGGAAGAGCAAGACAAGCCTGGAGGAGACTGAGCGAGGTAACTGCTCACAGCAGACTATCCCCTTAGTTCTCGACGGATGATGAGAATTTACCAGAGATATTTTAAAAACTTTGCAAAGAAGAAGCCCTATGGGGACGGCAAGGCGATATGGGAAATTTCTTTATACGGAATTCGTATTAAGATTGTTGATTATTGGAATTCTGAAGTCCCCTATTATGTATACAAGGAAATCAATCGAGACGAGTTGTCTATACGCTCCCTCGGCCAAATATCTGGAAAAATTTTAGATATAGGAGCTCAAGCGGGAATGGTTTCTATATATTTAGCAAAGCTATTTCCAACTTCACATATTTACAGTTATGAAGCATTTTCCGGGAATTATGAGAATCTCTTACTGAATTTGGAATTGAATAACATAAAAAATGTGACGCAAAAGAACCTGGCAGTCACAGGCGATGGGAGGCGTTTCTACATGATATGCAATACTGACGGCAACACGGGAGGCTCTACCGGATGGAGTCGTCAAGCGGCAGCAGACACTTCCAACTACAGCGTTGAATCAATTACATTAGATGATGTTTTAGACGAATTAGAAATCGTTGATTTATTGAAAATCGATTGCGAAGGTGCGGAACATGAGATCATTATGAATGCTAGACGGTTGGGATGCATAAAGAACTTGATTGGCGAATTCCATATAAATGATAGACTTCGCAGCACGGGTTACACTATAGAAGGCTTGGAGAGTAAAGTACGAAAATCCATTGATGGCCATGTAAGGGTTAAGAAAATCGAAATGTGCCAATAGTCGAATAATCAGCGACATTAACCGCACTAGGACCGTGATCCTTACGAATTCTAACAATTACCCTCGGTATAAACCTGGCGATTGTTCATGGATTTGTATACGAAAACCTGAAAAGACTCACAGGCATTTAAGAATTAAGATATGCATATCAAAACGCTCGATAACAATTCGTTACAGTCGCCCCGTTCCCTCCACTTTTCGTTCGAAGAAACATGAGACATATATATACTACAGCATTTCTCTTAATCGCAAGCATATCGATCGACGCCGAAGAACCAATGATCATTGCCCATCGAGGCGCATCCATCGATGCGCCGGAAAATACAATACCAGCCTTCAAGTTGGCATGGGAACAGGGAGCCGACGCCATTGAGGGAGATTTTCACAAAACCAAAGATGAGCAAATCGTCTGTATACATAACAAGGACACCTATAAGGTTTCAGGCAGGAAATTGAAGATCAGGAATTCTACATTAGAGGATCTCCGCGAGTTGGATGTCGGAGAGTATCACAGCGCTCGTTACACAGGGACCGTTATCCCAACTATCGCAGAAGTATTTGCGACAATCCCAAAAGGCAAAAAGATCTTTATCGAAATAAAGGGTAACCCATCGATCATCCCAAACTTGATCGAGGAAATCAAAAAGTCGGGTCTCGGGAAAGAGCAGGTCACCGTCATCTCATTCAACAAGAAGGTTATTCGCGTACTCAAATCGAAAGCTCCCCAGTACAAGGCATTATGGCTGTCGAGTTTCAAGAAGGAGAAATCTGGAAAGATACGCCCATCGAAGAAAACCATCTTGAGCACCTTGAGTCACATCAAAGCTGATGGGTTCAGTTCCAACAAAGACAAGATCGACGAGGCTCTTATTAAGGCTGTCATGGAAAACGGTTACGAATACCATGTCTGGACAGTTGATGAATCGGAGATAGCCAAGCGTTTCAGGAGTTGGGGAGCCAATTCCATAACCACAAACGTTCCAGGCTACCTGAGAAAGAGTCTTTTCGAACCTGACGCGGCAGGCAGTGGGAACAAACAGCCCCGCTAAACAGAGTAGAAGAAAAGGAACTCGCTTCGATCCGCGTCCACTAAAAGAGTAACCGCAGAGGATTTCCGAACGATCTCCAATGCAACACCCGATGAAGCGTCGAAACATAGCCATCGCCACCACCGCTGTCCTTGCCCTAGCTTATATCGCTGGTCGCCTCTCCTACCCCTTGTTCGATTCGTCGGAAGACTCCAGCGATGCGACCTCGTCAGATAGCCCTACCCACGATTCGCCCCGGAGGATCTACACCATTGATTCCAGTACCCTCGAAGCAATCGACTCGTCTCCCGTCGACGAGCTGGCGCCGCCCACAGAAATCGCCGTTGCCGACGAGCTCCTACTGTCATTCGACGACGACGCTTCCTATCGCAATTTCCTTGCCGACGACGCTCAGAACGGGCTCCGAATTATCGATCGCAACGATCGACTGAGAGCCGCTCGCGTTCAATCTGACAGCGACGCCGAGGCAGCTCGAATACGAGAGCTCGCGGGAGATTCCGCCACCACAGACTACAACTACCTCGTCGTCGCGCCGAGCATTCCGCAGCCATCCCTTTCCGTGCAGCCAAGCGTGCCGTTTGAGAACCGAGCCCTCGAATGGCTGGGCGTACCCAAAGACAATCGCAGCTGGGGCGAAGGCGTCACAATCGCCCTCATGGACACGGGCGTATTGGATCACAACATTCTCGATACGGATTCGATCGAACGCCTCAGCCTGATCGAGAACAGCGGCGATCCGGACTCCGAATACAACAGCCACGGAACCGCAATCGCTTCCCTACTAGTTGGCTCCCAGGGCACTGGCATCGTACCGGCCGCCGACATCATTAGCATCCAGGTTATGGATTCAAGCGGCGTTGGCGACAGTTTCACGCTTGCCGCCGGCATTGTCGAAGCAGTCGATAGAGGCGCCAACGTCATCAGCATGAGTCTGGGAAGTTATGGATACACTTCAGTTCTCGAAGATGCGATCCGCTACGCGCAATCAAAAGACGTCGCCCTAGTCGCTTCCGCGGGAAACGATGGCGTCAACGAGCTCACCTATCCCGCGCGATTTGATGGAGTCATTGGTGTCGGGGCAGTGGATACGGAAAGCCAACGCGCGGATTTCTCCAATTTCAGCGATGCGGTCGATATCGCCGCGCCCGGAGTCGGCGTCTACGCCGCTTGGGGCGAGGATCAATGGACGAGTTTTTCGGGAACCTCCGCCGCCGCCCCCTATGTCGCCGGAAGTATCGCCGCCACGCTGTCGCTCAACCCTCGCCTCTCTTCGGAGCAAGCGACGGAAATCGTATTGAATTACGCGGACGACGCAAACGCGCCGGGGATCGACGAAAGCGTCGGCAACGGCACGCTGAACATGGACCGCGTCCTCAACCGCGATCAGCCAGGCATTTACGACGCCGCCCTAGCGGATTTCCACCTGGACTTTGAAAACGCGACCGAAACCACCGTGCCCCTCCAAGTCACGGTCCAGAACCGAGGGACTGAACGCCTGCGAAACGTTTCGATACAGTTTTCCGAAAACGAAGGGCGGGCTCAGAGAATCCACTTGGGCGACCTCGTCGAATCCGAGACCGCAACCTACACGGTCTATCTGGACCGAGACCAGCTGGCAGTGGAAAACGGATACACAGTATTCGCCGAAACCGATTTCAGCGGACAGGATGATTCACGCCAGGAAAACAACGCCAAGTCCGGCACGCTCCAAATCTCCACGCCTGAGGAGTGAGGACCCTACATTATTCCCTTCGGGTGAATACATCGAAGCTCGCTTCGTCGCTGACTTTGGTAGCGGCCGATCTCCGAGCGGCCATTGTCGTCAGCGATCCGGAACGACGCAGTCGTCCCGCTACAAAATATGGCCGCTTGGAGGTCGGCCACTACCTGAGAACAACTCCGGCCTTGCCACGGGGATCCTTTATTCCCCGTCCAGGAAACGAGCGATCTCGAGCTCGTTCGAATCGGCTTCGACTACGATGCGCACCTGGTCGATGAATCCGGCGACTTCGAAATTCAGATACACTTGGTGCCCGTCGGAAGAAATTCGAACTAAATCGTTTTCCGTTCGGCGGCCATGACTGCTCTCGTAAATCGTATCCGGATGGCCCAGCATGCGGTCGCTCTCGTTCAGCTCGACCCCATTCACGAGCACTCCGAGAACTCGATTATTGAACCGCACACGCCCTTTCGCCATTTGCATTTCGCCGGGCTTGTCAAACGCGTCGAAATGCACCAAATAGCTATTCACCACTGTATCCGCGGGGATCTGGCTTTGGACTATGGACGATTCCACGACCTCCTCGCACTTCTGCTGCTTCTCAGACGCATTCTCGTAGTATTTCTCAGCGGCTTTCTCGCTTAAAACTCGGTAGGTGCCCGGTTTCGCAAGATTGACCGCCAAGTCTTCCGGCAGAGTGAAATTGATCCGTTCCGGGAAAAGCATCAAGTAGTCGTGCTTGAATCGGCCGTCTCGCAAATCGCGCGGCGCATCCTGCAAGCTGTGTAGCATCCCGCCGGTCGCGCGGATTAGTTCGTCGCGAGCCGGCGACGGGGCGAACGAACTCGGATCGTACTCGTTCTCCAAATACGATGGGTTTTGCTCCAATTCGTCCAAGCGGCCCTTGGCTATGATCAACGGAAGATTCTCGTAGCCCACTCCATCCTTCAGTCGGGCCTCCACTTCCCCCTCCATCACGTGCAGTTTCGACTCTCCGGTGCTATCTACCTTCAATGCG
>JAJFLS010000517.1 GCA_021772595.1 Opitutales bacterium | reverse complement strand
ACCGGAATCGGTCTACCGCCCGACAAGCGCGAGGCGATCTTCCAGCCCTTCGAACAGGCCAAGGAAGCCGTCCGCCGAGGCGAAGGAACTGGGCTTGGCCTGACGATCAGCCGCAGCCTCGTCGAGGCCATGGGCGGTTCCCTGCAGGTCGAAAGCGAAGAAGGCAAAGGAAGCCGTTTCTGGTTCGAAGTCACCCTGCCGCTCTCCGGCCCTGTGGAAAAGCGCCCAGCGATAAAACGAGCCATCACCGGCTATGAAGGCAAGCGACGCACCGCCCTGATCGTCGACGACATCGCCTCCAATCGAGCCGTTCTCAAAGACATGCTCGAGCCGCTAGGATTCAAAACCGCCGAAGCCGAAAACGGAGACGAAGCGCTCGAACTAGCTAGCAGCATCCAGCCCGACATCATATTGATGGATAGGAAAATGCCAGTCGTCGACGGCATTGAGGCCGCCAGGCGGCTGAGACAAACGCCCGGTTTAGACGAGACTCCACTCATCTCGATCTCCGCCAGCGTATCCAAAGAAGCCCGATCCGAAGTGCTACAGGCTGGATACAACGACATTCTCGACAAGCCCATCGGCTGGGACGAACTCGCCGCGCAACTGGAGAAGTATTTGTCATTGCAATGGCAATACGAAAACGAGAAACCAGAAGATTCTTCCTACGATGAATTCGTTCTCCCCCCAAAAGAGCGACTCGAGGAACTCGCGCGATTCGTCAAACTCGGCAGCCTAGTCGGCATCGGGGACTGGGCCAAGCAGATCGCCACCGAAAACATCCGCTACCAGCCGCTAGCCGACGCCATCCTGGAGCTCGTCGACAACTTCAACATCAACGGCCTCGGTTTTTTTGTCGAGGAGTGCTTGGAGCGTTCAGAGGAGTGACGGATTCCTCAGTTTTCGAAACCGGTCAGATTCGTTCGACAAAGGCGCAATTGACCTGCTACGAGAGAACCGCCAGTATCGCTTAAAGAAAATATGCTTCTGCTGTGAAACGAATTCCATCTATCGGAAATGGGAAAAGGCAATATCGGATTGTGAGAATCGAGTGTAGACAAGTGCCCAAATGAATTTCCTAAACCCAACGAAAACCGTTGGCGTCGCTGCTTTCTGCACTCTGATCGTCTTCTGCTTTCCATCCCGTATCCATGCCCAAAACGCGGCCAGGCCGGACATCCGCTTTACGCGTCTGACCGTTGCAGACGGACTGTCGCAAAGCGTGATTAGCTCAATCGCCCAAGACCGCCATGGGTTCATCTGGATTGGTACGACGGACGGTCTAAACCGCTACGACGGCTACCAGTTCAATGCCTATCGACACGACCCCGACAAACCCAAAAGCATAAGCGCCAACTACGTCACCAAACTTCTATTAGACGCGAATGACGCTCTCTGGATTGGAACTCAAGGCGGCGGTCTTAATCGATTCGATCCTTCCACACAGAGTTTCAAGCGCTACCAGAACGACCCGGACGACAGCGCCAGTCTGAGCGGGAACCATGTGACCAGCTTGTACGAGGATTCCGCAGGTATACTGTGGATCGGGACCCAAGAAAACGGCTTGAACCGATTCGATCCGGCCAGAGGGACTTTCACCCGATATCGGCACGACCCAAACGACGACCAAAGCCTGTCCCGCGGTCCAATCGAAGCGATCTTTGAGGACACGGCCAAAACCCTCTGGATCGGGGCCGAAGATGCTCTAGACAAGCTGGACCACGATAGCGGACGATTCGCCCACTATCTGAACGATCCAGACGATCCCGACAGCCTGTCCAAGGGCCGCGTCACTTGCCTTTACGAAGACGTAAACCACGCCCTCTGGGTCGGCACGCAAGACGGCGGACTCAATCAGCTAGATGAGCGGACCGGACGATTCGCTCACTACCGGTCCGATCCGAATGATCCCAACAGCCTGAGCAATAATCGGGTCATCTTCATGAATAACGACCGAAGCGGAAACATCTGGATCGGCACCTATAGCGGCGGTTTGAACCTGTTTGACCTCAAAACGAAACGCTTCGTTCACTACAAACACGATCCCGGGGATCCATTTAGTCTAAACAGCCAAACCGTTCCCGACATCCTCGAGGATCGCGAGGGCATCTTGTGGGTAGGCACCAGTCTGGGCTTGGGCAAATTCAATACCAGGCAACTTCCATTCGAGTTTTACCACGGCAGCCCAAACGATTCAAACAGCATCACCCCAGACCTCAGTTTCGTCTACGTCGATCGAAACGATATCGTCTGGCTCGGAAATTGGGAGCCGTGGCTGACCCGATTCGACCGAGAGCAAAACCGGTTCACTCGCTACTATCCCGATCCTGACGACCCGCATAGCATCGACTTCGCCAACGGCGACGGAATCTCGTCAATCCACGAAGACAGGGACGGCTATATTTGGGTGGGGCATTTGCGCAACGGGATCTGCCGGCTAGACCCTGAAACCGACCGATTCCAACACTACCGTCACGATCCTGACGACAGCCGCAGCTTGAGCAGCGACTACATCTGGAGCGTCTTTGAAGATAGCGACGGCTACATTTGGGTCGGCACGGAGAGCAATGGCATCAATCGCTTCGACAAGACGACCCAGCAATTCAAGCGCTTCCAGCACGATCCCCAGAATCCCTACAGCATAAGCAGCGATCGCTTTTCTAAGACGATCTACGAAGATTCACACGGCTCGATTTGGATCGGCACCGGAGATTCCGGCCTCAACCGATTCGACAAAGCGACCCAACAGTTCCAGCGCTTTCGCCACGACCCGAAAGACCCCGCAAGCCTAAGCAATAACAACGTTATGACCGTGCGCCAAGACCGCGCGGGCAGACTGTGGATTGGCACTCTTGAAGGACTGAACCAGTTCAATCCCCTGACCGAAACCTTTACCCGCTACTTTGAAAAAGACGGCCTGCCCAACAACGTCGTCTACGAGATCCTCGAAGAAGACCCAGGGTCGGATGGCAAAAACGGGAATCTGTGGCTGAGCACGAACAAAGGCCTATCCCGATTCGATCCGGACGCGGGCTCCTTTCGCAACTTCGACGTCCACGACGGGCTGCAAAGCAACGAGTTCAATCGAGGAGCCGCCGCTAAAAACAGCCAAGGCGAAATGTTCTTCGGCGGAATCAACGGGCTGAGCGTCTTTCACCCAAACGACATTAGCGACAACACCTACCTGCCGCCCGTCATACTGACCGATTTCCAACTCTTCAACCGCCCCGTTCCCATCGGCGACGATTCGCCATTACAAACATCCATCTGGGATACGAACAAGCTGACGCTGCGGCACCACCAGAACATCATCTCCATCGAGTTCGTCGGCCTCAGCCTCGCAGCCCCGGAGAAAAACCGCTACCGCTACAAGCTAGAAGGACTGGAAACGGATTGGACCGAAGTCAACAGCGACCGGCGCTTCGTCACCTACACCAATCTCGATCCCGGCAACTACACCTTCCGCGTCAAAGCGTCCAACAACGACGGCGTCTGGAACGAAGAAGGAGCCACTCTCGACATCGCCATCCTGGCTCCCTGGTGGGCCACCGCATGGTTCCGAACGCTCGCCGTTCTGGGGTTTGCCGGCATCCTAGCCGGCGTCTTCCGCTGGCGCGTCAGCGCCATACGTTACCGGACCAAGGAGCTCGAGAAGCAAGTGGAGGAACGGACCCGGTCGCTCTCCCAAAAAACGGACGAGATCGTCGTTTCGAACGAGCAGCTGAAAATGGCCAAGGAAAACGCGGAAGTCGCCAATCAAGCCAAGAGCCAGTTCCTGGCAAACATGAGCCACGAGCTGCGCACCCCCCTCAACGCCGTCCTCGGATTCTCCCAGATCATGCAGCGCCAAGGCGTCGAGCCCCAGACCAGCCGCCACCTCCGCATGATACGTGAAAGCGGAGAGCACCTGCTCACCCTCATCAACGATATCCTAGACCTCTCCAAAATCGAGGCCGGAAAGATGCAGCTCCAGCCGCATCCGATTCGCCTACCTCGTTTCCTTTCAACGATCGTCGGGATTATCAGCACGCGGGCTGAGGCCAAAGACCTGCAGCTCGTCTACGAGCAAGGTCCCCAGCTGCCCGAAAGCGTCGAGGCCGACGAGACTCGCCTCCGTCAAGTACTCCTCAACCTCCTGGGTAACGCCGTCAAATTCACCGAGCACGGCCAGGTGTTTCTGCGCTCTAGCGTGCGTACGCCGACCCAAGCGCCCATCAAAGGCGTCGCGTTCACGACCCTGAAAATCGAGGTCGAAGACACAGGGATCGGCATTCCCGCCGACAAGCTCGAAACGATATTCGACCCCTTCGAGCAGAATACCGAGACCATCGGACGCGACGAAGGGACCGGACTCGGACTGGCCATCAGCCGCAGCCTCATCGAGGCCATGGGAGGCGCCCTTCAAGTCGAAAGCGAGCCGGGACGAGGCAGCCGATTCTGGTTCGAGCTCACGCTTCCGCTTTCAGAGGCCCCGCTCCAACCCACTCCTAACGAACGCGAGATCGTCGGCTATCAAGGCAAGCCGCTCACCGCCCTCATCGTCGATGACATTTTCTCGAATCGCGCTCTGCTCGTGGACATGCTCAGGCCGCTGGGATTCAATACCATCGAAGCCGAAAACGGCCGGGAAGCGATCGAACTCGCCAAAGCCAAGCGGCCCGACATCATCCTCATGGACCGAAGAATGCCGGTCATGGATGGCTTGAGCGCCTTAAAGCTGTTGAAGCAAATGCCGGAGTTCAGCCAGACGCCCCTCATCTCCATCTCCGCTAGCGTCTCGGAAGAAGCCCGAATGGAAGTGCTCGAAGCGGGCTGCACCGACGTTCTGGACAAGCCGGTCGGCTGGAGCAGTCTCGCCACGAAACTCGAGAAGTGCTTGTCGTTGGAATGGCAATACGAGGAGCGCGATTCCGGCAACGAGCTTATAGCCGAGGTCGCTATGCCTCCCAAGGCTAAGCTCGAGGCGCTGGTCCTGCAGCTCAAGACGGGCAGCATCAGCGGAATCCACAGCTGGGCCTCTCAAATCGTCGCCGAGAGTTCCCACTATCAGCCCTTGGCCGACGCGGTCATCGAGCTCGCAAACAAATTCGATCTTAAAAGCATCACCCGTCTCGTCGACCAATGCCTAAAGAGAGCGAAAGACTGAATTGATGAAACGAATACCGCGACCAACGCCACTAGCCAATACGCTCTGCGCCCAAGAGGCTGTTTAATATGTCGAAACCGTAGGGGCGGCGCAAGCCGAGCGTAATCTTCCTACGCGGTACGGCGCAAGCGCCGCCCCTACGTCGAGCATTCGCAATGATTCAAGCGTTTATTAAACAGTCTCTAAAAAGGTACGGGGCTTCACACTAAAGCCAGATGCCGAATACGCTTGTTCGAAACTGGGGGATTAACTACATTCCTATTTGTCGAAACCGGATTAACAATTTTGGGAAACCCCATCTAGGGGATGGCGCTCCTAAGAAGCGCGAAGCAATGATCCATACAAAGAAAGCACTATCTTTTTTTCTGACTGGAATCATTTTCTCCTCACTCGTCTGGTCTCAAGAAAGTGAGACTGTCGTTCTGGAGGGAATTGTAGTCACTTCATCGGCAGAGACTTTCGCCAGAAACGAAACGGATGAGTCCATGATGTGGCAGCAATCGGATCTTACCAGCGTGAATGCCGTTATAGATAATTTGCCGGGCGTATTGGTCAACGAAGGGGATGTTTTTGGTTCCGATGACTGGTCGACAACCCTATCCATTCGTGGTTTTCAGAACAGTCTCAATCTACAGCAAATCGGTATTACGATTGATGGTATTCCGAACGGCAATTCGAATTATGGCGGCGGTTCCAAGGCCAACCGGTTTATCGACCCAATGAATTCGGCAGGCGCCAATGTATGGCAAGGCGCTGCAAATATAGCTTCCCGATCCAACGAGGCGCTGGGAGGAACACTGGATTTCCTAACTCAAGATCCTGAATACAAACAACGATATCGTATCAGTACAAGTTTTGGGGAAGACGACGCGCGAAAATACTACATCCGATACGATACCGGCGAATTTGTCGAAGATACACGAGCTTGGGTGAGCTATTCCCGCTCGGAAAATACCGACTGGATAAATCATTCTGCGGAAAATGAATGGGAACATATAGCAGGGAAAATCGTAAGGGAACTCGGTAAGCTAAACCTAACCGGATACCTTTCCTGGGACGATACCCACGAGGACAACTATCAACGTGTAACGATGACCGAATTCGAAGAAAATCCGGACTGGGATCGCTTAACCTCTGACTGGACAGGGCTTCCCTATGTGGATCAGTTATATCGCAAGGGCTGGTCCACGATTCGCGAGAATCTATTCACCTATCTGCGCGCCGAGTCTGAAATTGGCGATGTAGAATTCAGTATCACCGGTTATTATCATTACAATGATGGTCGCGGCGACTGGGTGCCGCCGTTTATCACTGACGTCACCGATGACGGCGCCGGTGGCAACAGTGAATTATCTGCGACCCCAATGGCGGTGAGATCTCCGGATTCTCTCGGTATCATTCAGTTTGTTGATGCGAACGGCGTCGCGTTGGCCCCAATCGACGGTTGCGTCAGCTCAATCACTTTCCCCTATGGTGGGGCCGGGCCTGAGTATGACCCCGCTTGTCATGCCAGCGGCGCTATACCGGTTGGTTCTTATCGTCATACTCATTATCACAAAGAGCGTTTTGGACTTACGGGTGATATAGAGTGGGACACTGACATTGGCGAATTTGATAATACGCTTCGCGCCGGCATCTGGTATGAGGATTACCTGCGCGAGGAATCACGTGATTGGCATAAAGTAATCGATTCTGAAACTGGTTTTGAATTTATCGATGAGCCATACTGGACTCAGTTTGATCGTGAATTCCCCGTTGATACTTTTGTATACTACCTCCAGGATTCTGTGGATTTGGGACCGGTGATTGCCACTTTCGGTACGAGACAGTTCCTCGTGGATCTGGACAGAGTGGATATCTTTAATGGTGATACTGCTTCGGTCAACTCTGATTCCAATATTTTAATATCGGGAGGTTTGGTAGCGCAAACGCCAATACAAGGTCTTCAATTATTTGGAGGTTACGCAGAAAACTTTGCTGCGATCAAGGACACCGTTCTGGAACAAGGGGGTTCCTCTTTGAATCAGATTGAGCCGGAAACATCCGAAAACATTGATATAGGTATGCGCTATTTCGGTGAACGTCTGGATTGGGCAATTACTTATTACAATATCGATTTCGAAAATAGCATCTCAATTATTTCTCCGGATTCGCCTGCCGGTATCGACTTCCTACTCTCCGCCACCACTTTCCTTAACGCGGGAGGAATTGAATCGGATGGCTTCGAATTCTTTACTAACTATCGTGTCACCGACTTTCTAAAACTATATATGTCTTACACGCATAATGATTCCACTTACCTGGGTAGCGGCGATGCCTTAATTGATACATCCATTGGCATCACCCCTGGCAATACTGTGTTTGGTTCGGCGGAGGATATGTTTGTCATTTCCGGTAACTGGGCGATCAGCAAATACATCGATGCAGGCGTCTCTACCAAGTTCGTCGGGGACCGCTGGATGGACCCTGAAAACACAGAACGCATCGACGATTACATTGTGACGGACGTTTACCTGGGTATTAATGGTGGCGCGGTGAACGAATCACTGGAATCTATCGATCTGCGTCTAACGGTGAACAACATCTCAGATGAACGATATATTGGAGGTGTCGCTGGCGGTTGGGGTGGCTGGATTGGCGGCGCGCGAGCCGCGGCACTGTCGATCACTGCGGACTTCTAACTGGAATCTGAATCCGTGAAGAAATGCGCGAGATGGCGCGTAATGCTTTGGAGTAGGAAATACAGGGAGGTGTACGTAATTTTGCGTAAACGGTTCTAGTTCAATTGCTGTTCATAGACTCAATGCCTTTCTGATAGAGGGCCTGCTTCGGCTCATATCGTCCTTCTTTCATGTTTACTTGGGGAAGACTCTCAATCTAAATGGCGCGGTTTACGGAAAGCTGGTCACCTATGGCCTCAAACCCACGATACCTATCAATTAGAGAAACAAATGTCGTACCCGCGCAATTCAGCTTTCTTCCTCCTAGGTATCGCATTGATGCTCCCTGCCTCAAAAGGTCTTGCCGAAGAGCCCGTTCGGATATGCGGCGAACCCTGGGCTCCTTTTCTCTTCGAGACAGGTGGCGATGATGAGGGAAACAAGGAGCTTGCCGGCATTCACTTGGAGAATTTCCGCTTGATGACAGAGGTAACAGGCTTGGATTTCACTTTCGACTTATTGCCATGGAAGCGATGCATGCAATACGTCGAAAACTATTCCAAACCTGGGGATTACGAGGTCGCTATTGATGCTACTTTCAACACAGAGCGTGCCGAGAAGTTTCATTATGTAGGCCCAATGTACTCCCTCGGCACGGCCGTGTTTTACTCCCGCAAACGATTTCCGGATGGCCCTATTTCCAAAAAAACCGGCAAAGTGATAGCGTGGATCAACGAGATGCATGACTATAGCATTGGCGGCAATTTGGGCTGGAATTACGAGATGTACTATGCTGAACACGGCATCCCTCGCTCGGTTGAAATCATCAGAACTCCTGCTGGGTATCCGGGCCTTTTTGGCATGCTCTCGAAAGGGCGTTGCGACCTAGTGGAAACCCATCCCGCATTAGTGCTGGGGTCGATGATCGCCGGCGACCTCGAAATGCCGGAAGACATCGCGTGCAGCAAGTTGAACGAGGAAAGGGAGAAATTCTACATGCTGGTATCCAAGAAATCGCCCCGAGCCGAAGAACTTGTCACACGCCTGAGCACGGGTCTCATTTATCTGAAACGCACTTTCCAGTGGAAGCTGGTTGAAAACGAGGGAGTTCTCCCGGAATCGATATTAACCAATGAACTTGCGGACTGTCTGTGAACGGTATGACTCCAGGGTCCACACACGACGAAAATTGTGAATAGCCGTCGCATCATCGGGAAACGGATTGGCTTATGAGTACAGCGCCGAACAAAACGGTCTCCATGAGCAACCGTCTCACGCTAGCACTGGTTTCCGCCATGACCATCGTCGTAGTGCTGGTCGCTATCGGTGATTACTTCTATACCGCTGCCGGGCTGGAGCGGAGCTTTACCCGCAAAGTGGAAGAGACCCTCTCGTATCTTGATGGTACGCTTGCTCAGGCGCTGTGGAAAGTCGATCATGGTACCGTGACCCGGATCGCTGAAACAACACTGCATGACGATGTAGTTGTCGGAGTGACAATCTGGGACGAACAGAAAAGCGAGATCTATTCGACCGCCGAACAAGGTGGAGGCGCAGCATTCGTCCAAACCCGATCGATTCACTTCAAAGATGAACTCGTGGGCGAAATGGAGCTGCATTTTTCACGCGCTCTGCTGAGCGACACTTTGAACCGTATTCTGACGAATAGTTTCATTGTCTGGCTGCTCGTGGTATCCAGCACCGCGGTGCTCACCAAGCTTCTTGTTCGCAAGTACTTCCGTGGGCCGCTGGCGTCCTTCACCGACTTGGCTGAATCCTACCGCAAGCATCCCGAATCTCCGCCTGCGAACGCCACCCCTTTTCTCGAATTCCAGCCGATCGAGGACGTGGTGAAAAAACTGGCGAATGACGTTTTTCTCAAACTTCGTGAGCTGGAGGATCATCGAAGCCATCTAGAAACAGAAGTGGCCGAACGCACGAATGATCTGCAAATCGCAAGAGACGAAGCCGAAGCAGCCAGAGAAAGAGCCGAAATCGCCAATCAGGCCAAGAGCGCTTTTCTGGCCAACATGAGCCACGAGCTGCGCACTCCTCTTAACGCCGTTCTGGGATTCTCGCAAATCATGCAGCGACAGGGCGTCTTACCCCAGACCAGCCGCCATCTTGGCATGATCCGCGAAAGCGGAGAGCACCTGCTCACTCTCATCAACGACATCCTAGACCTCTCCAAAATCGAGGCCCACAAGCTGAAGCTCGATCCCCAGCCGATCCAACTTGCCAGATTTCTCGAGACTATCGCGGGGATCATCAGCGCCCGCGCCGAACTGAAGGATCTGGAACTCGTCTACGAGCCGGATCCCGACCTCCCCCAAAGCGTCGAAGCCGACGAGACCCGATTGCGGCAGATTCTCCTCAACCTGCTCGGAAACGCCGTCAAGTTCACCGACCACGGCGAGGTGACCCTGCGCGCCAGCCTCCAGAGCGATCTCGATAACGCGTCGAGCGCCACTCTGAGATTCGAAGTCGAGGACACCGGCATCGGCCTGCCGCCCGACAAGCGAGAAACGATCTTCCAGCCCTTCGAGCAAGTCGGCGACACAATCCAGCGTAATATGGGAACGGGCCTGGGGCTCGCCATCAGTCACAACCTCGTCGAGGCAATGGGAGGAGCGCTCCAGGTGGACAGCGTAGAAGGGAAAGGCAGCCGATTCTGGTTCGAGCTGACGCTGCCGATCTCCGAAGCCCCGCCCCAGACCGCGTCCCAGGAGCGGGCCATCTCCGGCTACCAAGGCGAGCGCCGCACCGCCCTGATCGTCGACGACATCTTCTCCAACCGCGCCGTGCTGATCGATATGCTCGCCCCCCTCGGATTCAAGACCATCGAAGCCGAGAATGGCGAAGAGGCGCTCGATCTCGCGCGGAGCACCCGGCCCGACATCATTCTGATGGACCGCAGAATGCCCGTCATCGACGGACTGGAGGCCGCTCGACGGCTCAAAAAAACGCCCGGACTGGAAAAGACTCCCCTCATTTCGACCTCCGCCAGCGTCTCCAAGGAAGCGCGAGCCGAGGTACTCGAAGCCGGCTACGACGACATCCTCGACAAGCCGATCACCTGGAACAACCTGGCATCGAAACTGGAGACGCACTTGTCTCTGGATTGGCAATACGAAGATAGCGAAACCGAGCGCGTAGAAACGGAGGCGTTCCCCCTGCCGCCGAAGGAAAGCATCGAGGAGCTGGCGAGATTGGTCAAGCTAGGTAGCGTCAACGGCATCACCGAATGGGCCAGCAATCTCGCCGCCGCTAGCACCCGATACCAGCCCCTTGCCGACGCCGTGCTCGAGCTTGCGGGGAACTTCGACATCAACGGCATTTCCGCCCTCATCGAGCAAAGTCTGAGGCGAAAAGAAGAATGACGCTCGATCGTTTCTTGAATACGAAGGCGAATAGTTACCGAACAAACAAAGATCGTGATGATGGCTTGCCTCAAAAGCGGATGCGTAATGAAATTAGAATATGCGATTTGAGATGAAAATCGCCCTCGCCGCTTTAGGCGCGGCGGTCCTAGCCAGCTCCTCGCTCAATGCGCAAAGCGAAAACGAAGCCCGCGAGTCAGCGCTACGATTCACCCACCTCACAGCGGAGGACGGCCTGCGCAAGCCCGACGTCCGCGCCATCATCCAAGATCGCTACGGGTTCATGTGGTTTGGCACCTGGGGCGGCGGGCTGGTCAGATATGACGGGTACGAATTCAAGTCCTACAGAACGATCTCCAACGACGAGCGAAGCATTGGCCACAGTCACATTTGGGCGCTGTTTGAAGACAGCAAAGGCGCGCTCTGGATCTCCGCTGAAAACAGAGGGCTGCATCGATACGATCGGGAGACTGACGACTTCACTCGATTTCACCACGAACCCGATAATTTCGTGCACGCCATTTTCGAGGATTCGCAAGGGAGATTGTGGATCGGAACCAATCGAGGGGGATTCGCTTTGCTCGATCAAGAAACGGGCGAATTCACCACCTACTCTCACGATCCGGAAAACCCGAGCGGTCTGATCGACGATACGGTTCACGATATTTACGAGGACACCGATACCGGCTTGCTTTGGCTGGCAACGCCCATGGGACTTACACAGTTCGATCCAGAAAGCGAACGCTTCGCGCCCTACGCGGGCAATGCGAATCTCGAGCTATTCAGTGAAAGCGAAAACTGGATACACTTCCAAAGAACGCCTGACGGAACGCTATGGGTAAGCTCGTTCTTTGGACTGAGCCGCATTGATCCAATAACCGAAATCGCCACTCACTACGCGCACAATCCAGACGACGCTGCCAGTTTAAGCGACAATCGAATCAATGCCATACACCACGACAAAAGCGGCCGCTTATGGATTGCCACCGACACCGGACTAAATCTGTACGATAGACAGACCGATTCTTTTCAGCGTTTCCAGCACAATCCAAATGATCCTTTTAGCGTAATTGACGCTACAAAAACCAACGCCATTTACGAAGGAGACTCAGGGGTTATTTGGATCGGAAGCGACAACGGCATCGACCGACTCGACAACAGACCCCCCAGATTCATCACCTATCGGAACAATCCCCAAGACCCCACGAGCTTGAGTCACAATCAAGTGAACGCAGCCTATGCCGATGATGCGGGGAACGTTTGGCTAGGCACGGATGGCGGTTTGAACCGCTTCGATCTCGCGACGAATATCGTCACTCGCTATTGGCTAGACCCTTCAAGCCCAACCAGCCGCCTCAATAGGATAACCGATATGAGCGAAGGACCACGCGGCATCTTGTGGATCGGAACTCAGGACGGGCTCGCTCGTTTCGACACCACGACGGAAACGTTCACTCATCGTTATCAAAACGATCCCGACGATCCAAACTCGCTCGCCAACAATGTCATTAAAGCGGTACAGGCGGACCGAAACGACAACGTGTGGATCGCCATAAACCAATCCGGAATCGACAAACTTGATCCAGAAACGGAAACGTTCACTCATTTCGTCCCGAATGCCGATGGGTCAACCGGGTTGCTTGACGGCTGGTTCACGCGCATGGTTCCGGAAGAAAACGGGGGCATCTGGCTAGGGACGGAACGCGCCGGTCTGATCTACATCGATCCCGCAACCGAAAGCTTGATCCCCTATCTGCCCGACCCGAAAATCCTGGAAACTCGAACAACGCCTTTTTCCTGGACTGACGACGGGATGCTCTGGTTGTCGTTCACCGGAAAAGCTAAAACAAGGGGGCTGTACCAGTTTGATCCTGTCGCAAATACCTTCACCCCCTTTCTTACCGATGAAGATCTAGCTTCCGACATCATCTACGACCATTTCCTGCAGTACGATGATAGCGTAATTTGGATACCATCCAACAGCGACGGCCTATTGCGCTTCGATTCCAAAACTAAGGAGATCCGCATTTATGACGAAGCCGATGGACTGCCAAGCATCCGCTTCACTCGCGACATCATCAAAGCCCAAGACGGTCGCATATTTCTAACTCAACACGAAGGGCTGACCACCTTCCGACCGGATCGCGCGTGGAACGATCCCGTTTCTCCGAGAGTTGCCCTGACCGGCTTCGAGCTATTCAACGAGCCCGTCGCAATTGGCGGTGAGGAATCTCCTTTGAAAGAGGAGATCCATGTCGCCGACGAAATAATCCTTTCCCACGATCAGTCGGTCTTCACCTTGAAGTTCACAGCATTGGATTTCTCTAAACCCAAAAAAAATCAATTCGCCTACAAGATGGAAGGCTTCGACAAGGATTGGCGCCGCGCGACATCAGATCGCCGCTTCGCCACCTACACCAATCTCGATCCCGGCAGCTACACCTTCCGCGTCAAAGCCTCCAACAGCGACGGCGTCTGGAATGAGCAAGTCGCGAGTATCCAGATTCTGGTGCTGCCGCCCTGGTGGATGACCTGGTGGTTTAGAAGCTCAGTGATTGTTCTCGTATTGGCCGTCGCGATTGGAGCCTTCGCTTGGCAGCGCATAAGCGGGCGCCACCGCGAACAGCAGCTTGAGGCTCAGGTTGCAAGACGCACTCGAGAATTGGCCGAAAGCAATGCGCAATTGAAGACAAGCAATGCTCAGCTCGGACGAGCCAAGAAACAATCCGACGAGGCCAAGGAACAGGCGGAAGTCGCCAACCAGGCCAAAAGCGAATTCCTGGCCAACATGAGCCACGAGCTGCGCACCCCGCTAAACGCCGTCCTCGGATTCTCCCAGATCATGCAGCGCGAGGGCGTCCCTGCGCAAACCAACCGCCACCTCGGATTGATCCGGGAAAGCGGCGAGCACCTGCTCACGCTCATCAACGACATCCTCGACCTCTCCAGGATCGAAGCCCGAAAGCTCGAGCTCAATCCCCAGTCAATCAACCTGCACGCATTCCTCCGAACAATCGTCGGAATCGTCAGCGCCCGGGCCGAAATGAAGGACCTCCAGCTTGTCTACGAGCCCGACCCAAACCTG
>JAJFLS010000516.1 GCA_021772595.1 Opitutales bacterium | reverse complement strand
TCCTTGTGCTGGGGCCCAAGGTGCTGGCCAACCGCGACCAGCAGGGGCGCAAGATGGATGTCGTGGATGAGCAGATCGACACCATCGGTCGCACCGTCCTCGGCTTGTCGCTCGGCTGCGCCCGTTGCCACGATCACAAGTACGATCCCCTTACTCAAAACGACTACTATCGGCTCTTCGCATTTTTCAACAACGTCACCGAACTCGGCGAAGATGGGCGCGTCGGCAACGCGGTTCCTATCTTCCCTTCGCCCACTCATTCACAACAAGAAGAGCTCCAGCAACTCGAAATCCAGCACCGCGAATCCGTTAAGGCGCAGGATGCCTTTCTCGCAAGTATTAAGCTAACACAAACCGAAATACAACGTGCTCAGGAGCGACTTGAAGAACTCAAAGAGAATCCCCTCGAACCTGTCTGGCGCATAAGCGACAATCAAGAAACCGAAACCGGGGCCTTCGAATCGCTGGATGAATCTACAGAGAAAGACGGTGTTGCAGGAACATCGCTGGTCGGAACGGCAGACCAACGCATCGGCCAGGTCAAACCCGACCAGAATGAGTTCGAAAAAGACAGCGACGCATTTTCAATGGCATTTTGGATACGGGCGGATACAGGTAATCCCCGCGAAGCGCCGATCATCTCAAACGCCAGTTTCAGCGACAACCCCAGCAGCTCGGAATACGGAAAAGGCTGGGACATTCGGCTTATCGATGGGGAAATCGAATTCGGAATCGCGAAGCGCTACCCAAGTTACGGAGCGGTTCTTAAAACGCGAAACGCCAAGTTCGCCCCCGGCCAATGGCGCCATGTCGCGGTCGTCTTCGAAGGCAGAAAACCGGATGAAAACGAATACACCCCAGCGTCGCGCTTCCGTATTTTCGTGGATGGAATCGAAGAGCGTGTGCACATTCGACACGACGGGTTGCCTGGGATCCCCAAAGAGAGAGAAAAACCCATGTCCATCGGTTTCGATTCAGACCCTGACGGAAAACGATTTGAAGGGCGGCTTGATGAAATCCAGCAATTCGGACGTGCCTTGAGCAATTCCGAAATTCGCGACCTCTTCGATCGGGAAGCCCTCGAACATGCGCTCTCAAAGGCAGAGAGGACCGAAAGGGAACGCCGCTGGATCACCAGAGCTACTCTTGAACAATCTTCGAATCCTGACTGGAGAAAACTGAATCGTGAATTTGAAAGCGTCCATACGGCATTGATTCAACTCGAACGCAACGTTCCTACGACTATGATCATGCAAGAGAGGAACGAAATGCGTGATACCTATGTACTCGATCGCGGGCACTACGCCTCGCGCAGAGAGAAAGTGGAAGCGGGCGTACCCGAAAATTGGATAGCTCCATGGCCCACGGACGCGCCTCGGAATCGCTTAGGTCTCGCCCAGTGGCTGACTCAACCGGGACAGCCGTTGACGGCTCGAGTCGTGGTCAATCGGTTCTGGCAACAACTTTTCGGAATCGGCCTCGTCAAGACTGCTGAAGACTTCGGAATTCAATCGGAATACCCGAGCCACCCCGAGCTCTTAGACTGGTTAGCCGTCGATTTCAGGGAATCTGGTTGGGACGTAAAACGATTCTACAAACAAGTCGTTCTCTCCAAAACCTACCGTCAACAATCCAACTACACGACGGATCTAGGCAAAGCGGATCCCGACAATCGGCTCCTAGCCCGCGGGCCGCGGTTCCGGCTTCCAGCTGAGGCAATTCGAGACCAGGCATTGTCCATCTCGGGTTTGCTAAACAAAACGATAGGCGGCCCAAGCGTGCGACCCTATCAACCCGAAAATCTCTACAAAGGCACCGTCGTCGGAGCCAACTATCCAAGTACAAAGTGGATTCAAAGCGAGGGCGACGACATTTACCGTCGAAGCCTCTACACGTTTTGGAAACGGACCGTTCCCCACCCTTTGATGACGACCTTCGACACGCCTGATCGCGAGGTGTGTACCGTTCGTCGTTCCCGAACCAATACACCGCTCCAGGCCCTAGCACTGATGAACGATCCTACCTTCGTTGAGGCGTCCCGCGCTTTGGCGGAAAAAATCCTCTCCGAAGGCGACCCAAAAACTGACATTCGACTGCAACGAGCCTTCCAGCTCGCAACGGGCCGAGTACCCAACGCAGACGAAACCAGCGTCCTCGTACAAGCTCTCGATGAAATGATAACGTCCTTTCAAGAAAACCCATCGGAAGCCGAAGCCTTTCTGAAAGTGGGCGAATCGAAAGTATCCATTGACCACTCACCGGTAGAGATCGCTGCCTATACTGCGATCATGAGCATGATCCTCAACCTCGATGAGACTTTAACCAAAGGCTAACATGCACGATTGCTCTAATTACTACCAGCCCACCACCCGACGCGACTTTCTATCCAAAATGGCGTATGGAGTGGGAACCGCCGCTCTCAGTTCTATTTTTTCCCAGAACGGCTATTCCGCGGGCAAACTTTCGAGAGCCTCCAAGCATATCGCCAAAGCGAAACGCGTTATATTTCTATTCCAATCGGGCGGACCTTCGCACCTCGACCTTTTTGATCCCAAACCGGCAATCACCGAACGATTTGGGCAAGACGTTCCTGAATCCATTTTTCAAGGACAACGGGTAACAGGCATGGTCTCCAATCAAAGCCGCTTCGTAGTAGTACCGAGCAAGTTCGCGTTCAGCCCTGCCGGCCAGAGCGGAATGGAGATGAGCGAGCTTCTGCCGTGGACGAAAAAGATCGCCGATGAAATCTGTCTCATCCGGACGGTTTACAGCGAAGCGATCAACCATGATCCTGCCATCACCTTTTTCCAAACCGGCAGCCAACTGCCAGGGCGGCCGAGCATGGGAGCATGGGTGGACTACGGCTTGGGAACAGAGAACGACAATTTGCCTTCGTTCGTCGTCATGAACTCGGTCGCGAGCGAAGGCTCAAATGGCCAGGGACTCCTTACCCGTCTCTGGGGATCCGGGTTCTTGTCGAGCAAGCATCAAGGCGTTCAATTTAGAGGGGGGGACGATCCGGTTCTCTACTTGAACAATCCTCCCGGAATGAGTCTCGAGCGGAGACGGAAGTTCCTCGACCATCTAGGGAAACTCAACCAGCAGCTTCATAGACAAGTTGGCGACCCGGAGATTGAAGCCCGCATCTCTCAATACGAGATGGCCTATCGGATGCAGACCAGCGTGCCGGATTTAGCCGATCTCCGCGATGAGCCCGAATCAACGTACCAGCTTTATGGTGACGACGCAAAGAACCCCGGAACCTTTGCATCCAATTGCCTCATGGCCCGACGGCTCGCCGAACGGGGCGTACGATTTGTCCAGCTCTATCATCGAGGATGGGATCATCATGGAAGCGTCGAGAAACGGCTTCCCGTCTCAACCCGCGACACCGACCAGCCGAGCGCTGCCTTAGTCATGGATTTGAAACAGCGCGGTCTGCTAGACGATACGCTTGTAATCTGGGGTGGCGAATTTGGACGCACGGTCTATGGTCAAGGCGACCCCAAGCCTGATGCCTACGGACGTGACCACCACGGGAAGACCTTCTCCATGTGGATGGCCGGAGCAGGAATCAAGAAAGGCCATGTACACGGTGTGTCCGATGATTTTGGATTCAATATAGCCGAGGACGGAGTCCACGTACACGACATCCAAGCGACAATTCTCCACCAGCTAGGCATCGACCACGAAGCCCTTACCTATCGCTTCCAAGGCCGTCAGTATAGGCTCACTGACGTGCACGGTCATGTCGCAAAAGAGATCCTGGCGTAGATCAACGTTCACGAATTAATCGAGCAAACACCCACGGGCTCGGAGGGTAAGATAGCGGCCGACCTCCGGGCGGCCAGTCGGAACGACTCAGTCGTCCCGCTACCAATGGAAATATATTCTGTGGCTGAACGAATCTTGGCCGCTCGGAGATCGGCCGCTATCTGAGATCGACTATTCCATGTGTTTCGCGAAGAACGCCTTCGATCCTTCGACTAGTTCGGTGGGATCTTTCTGGAAATCCTTGCTGTCGGTTTCGATCGCCATGACGCCGACCCAGGCCGTGCGCTTCATCTCGTCCATTAGGGGGACGAATTCGGATCCGCCTTCGCCTACCAGCGTGTCGATCGGCACGCGCTTGCCGTCTTTCTCTTCGACGCGCTTGTCTTTCAAATGCATGTCGCATACGCGACCGTCGTAGCCTTTGAATGTCTCCAAGGCATCGTGCCCTGCAGCGGTCAGCCAGCCGATATCCATGCACACGCCGATCCGCGAATCGCGAGCGGCGAGGACGCCTTTCACCGTTTCCGGATCTCCGAAAACCGTTCCCGTGCCGTGATTGTGGATCGCCAGCTTGATGTCGTACTCTTTGACCAACTCCTCGAGATTGTCCCACTCGTCGAAGTTCTTCGGCTCGACGACAACGACTTTCATGTCGAAGAACTTCGCCAATTCGAAGAGCTTCCGATTTTCCTCTTTGTCCATCGAAGTACGGCTCACTCCGATCGAATAGGCGGCGACTTCATGCTCGGCGAGAAACACTTTTTGGCGGGCATGCTCTTCCCTCGAAGCAGCGGGGTCGATATGACCGCGAAAGAACTCAATGTGCTTGATTCCGTGTTTGGCGGCGAAGACGACGGTCTCCTCGAAGCTCATATTCCGGCAAGTCCATGATTGGAGCCCCAACTTAATGTCGGCCTGCTTCGGTTGCTCCGTAGAGCAAGCGGAAATCAAAAGAAATACAAAAGAGAGGAATACGATATTTTTCATAATAGCTGCTAAGTTTAGACTAGAGGATATCCCAAAACCGATCTTAGCGCCGTTGCGAGCGAAATCGCCGGTTCGTCGAGGCAACAGTGGGAATCCTGTATGCAAGAGACTGTCGATTGGTAGGGCTCGATCCCGCAGGCAAGCATACGCGTCAACTAAACCAATAATAAGACGAAAATGGGGACAACGCTCGTGCCTCGCTTGATCCCGAGCCTAGGCTCGTGC
>JAJFLS010000515.1 GCA_021772595.1 Opitutales bacterium | reverse complement strand
ACTTCTATGACTTTGGAACGAACCAGGACGTTCGAGGCCCTGTGTGCAACAGAACCGTTTTCAATTCCGTGTATTCTTCAATGCTGAAGCGGCCGTTTTCACGTCCAATGCCGCTTTCCTTAAAGCCTCCGAAAGGAACTTCGACAGGGCATTCCAAGTAGGTGTTCATCCATACCGTTCCAGCCTTGAATCCGCGAGCGAACTCCATACCGGTGTCGATGTTCGTGGTCCAGACAGAGGATGAAAGCCCGTAATTGACGCCATTGGCAATTCGAAGGGCTTCGGCCTTGTCTTTGAAAGTGAGGACGGAAAGCACCGGGCCGAATATTTCATGCTGGGCGATGTCCATGTTTTCGGTGACGTCATCGAAAACGGTTGGCGTGATGAACAAACCCTCTCCGACGACGCTTTCTCCACCGAGTCGGAGGCTTGCGCTCTGTTTCCCGTTTTCGATAAACCCTAATATTTTTTCGTGCTGCTTATCGTTGATGATCGCTCCCACTTGCGTATCGTCATCCAAGGGATCTCCCACCTTCACGCGTTGCATCAGTTCGATTACCTTCTCGGTGAAATCCTTGGCAATGCTCTCGTGGATAATCAGGCGACTGCCGCCCACGCAGCATTGCCCGGCATTGAAGAGGGCGCCTAAGACAACCGCGTCAGCTGCTGCTTCGAGATCGGCGTCTGGAAATACAACTACAGGGTTTTTGCCGCCCAATTCCGCCGTCACTTTCTTCAGGCTTGCGGAACAGGCTTCTGCGGTTTTCTTGCCAACCGCCGTGGACCCTGTAAATGAAACCATATCGACGTCCGGATGGTTCACGATCCGCTTTCCAACGGGATCGCCGTAGCCCGTCACGCAATTCACTACGCCAGCCGGAAGTCCCGCTTCCGCTAGCAGTTCGCACAAGCGCACAGTGGAGCTGGAGGTGAATTCGCTGGGTTTGATGACCGCCGTGCAACCTGCTGCCAGAGCGTAGGGCAGCTTTTGCGAAATGATGACTAGAGGGAAATTCCACGGCGTAATCATGCCGATCACGCCCACGGGTTCTCTCATTACGAATCCAAGCGTGTCGCTTCCAAGTTGATTATAGCTGTCCCCGCTCAAAGTTCGCGCTAGGCCTGCGGCGTAATCCCAGGTATCAGCCGCGCCTCCCATTTCCGCGCGGGCTTGCCCAATTGGCTTTCCGCTTTCGAGGCAATCGTACAGCGCCAGTTCTTCCAAGTTCTCGCGGATTAATTGGGCTGTCTTCGCGAGTAGCTGAGCGCGTTCGCTCGCGGACGTGCTCGGCCAGGTGCCATCGTCGAAGGTGCGGCGAGCGGCCGCAACCGCTGCGTCGACATTGGAAACGTCGCCCTCGGGGCTTAGGCTCACTAGAACATTATGGGCGGGGCTCTTTCGCTCAATGAGCTTGTCTCCTTCGACCCAGGTTCCGTCTATGAAATGGGCATTGCGCCGGGGCGTAACGGGGAGTTTCGGATGGTTTTTGTTGGCGGTGATTTTGGTGACTGTGGCGGTCGTCATGCTTTTCTCCTTTTTGGATGAGGGTTAGAAAGATTCGATGTTGTTGGAATATTTGAACGGGTAATGACTGAGAATGCAACTAAATTTAGTAAACGCTAAATTGCGTTGTCATTCAACTTGGGTAGCGACTCTTGGCTATCAGTGTTGAGGTATTGGTAACTTATTAAACACCAGTATCTAACGATGTGTTGTAGTTTCGGATTTCGGTGGTTTGTTGCTTGAGTAAATACGGAATCCATGCAAAATTTGCGAATTGCTTGCATGCAAATTGGCTTGACGAGGTAAAGACATCACTAAATATTTACTGAAAAAGTAAAGAGTAACAGTAAAGCATAGTGCCCTTGGAAACCGATACCGTGAAATCTGCTGATAAAGCTGCAACGATTGAAACCGAAACGATCGAAGGCGTGATTCGTATCATACGAATCGCCCGTTATTCAGCTCGCAATGCCCTGGACGTCGCAACCGTAAGCGCTCTGGGGGCGGCCTTTGAATCGGCGGACAGGGATCCTGCCATTCGGGTGATTGTCATCGCGGGCCATGAAAAGGTTTTCTGCGTGGGATCGGATATCAAGGAAATGCTGAAGGATGGACTAGCTCCCCTCGTTTCGGATGAACGGGTCGCAGGTTGGGCATCGATCGAGCAAACCGCCAAACCGGTTATTGCAGCGGTAAATGGATACGCTCTGGGCGCGGGCTTCGAACTGGCCCTGACGGCGGATTTTATCGTGGCGGATGCCGGGGCCCGTTTCGGGCTTCCGGAAGTCAAGATTGGCGTCATGCCTGGCGACGGTGGAACGCAGCGCCTTACTCGACTCGTGGGGCGTAGCGTAGCCCTGCGCATGATTCTGACCGGCGACTTCTTCGACTCGGATCAGGCGGTGACGGCAGGATTTGTCACTGACATCGCGGAAATCGGCGGCGCTTTGCCTTGCGCTCTCGAATTGGCCGCAAAGATTGCTGCCAATGCGCCTCTCGCGACGCTCATGGCGAAGAAGGCGGTAGGAGCCGCCGGGGAAGATTCCCTCAAGGAAGGCCTAGCGACCGAGAGCCGGGGGTTGCGGCATCTTTTTGAGACCTCCGACCAGAAGGAAGGGATGCGGGCATTCGTCGAAAAACGGGAACCGCGCTTCAAGGGGGAGTAGGAAAACCATTTTTAGAGAAGGATAATCAATGAGCTTACTAGAAGGTATCAAAATCATCAGTTTCAACCATTTCTTGATGGGGCCACTCGCCGCTCAATTCCTGGCGGACCAGGGCGCGGACGTTATCATGATTGAATCTCCCAAGGGCAGTTTTCAACGTACCTGGGCTACGGGAGACGTCTGGGTGGGGGGTGAAAGCGCTATGTACTTCTGCGCCAACCGTAACAAGCGAAGCATTGCGGTCGACCTGAAGAGCGAAGAAGGACGCGAGATCATCCAGAAGCTTGTCAAGGACGCCCATGTGGTCATGGAAAATTTTCGCCCTGGGGTCATGGAGCGCCTTGGTTTTGGTTATGATGCGATCAAGGCGGTCAACCCAGGTATCGTTTATGCGTCTGCATCAGGATGGGGCAGTTCGGGGCCTTATGTTAAGAAACCCGGCCAGGACTTGCTCGCGCAGGCGTTTTCCGGCCTTGCCTATACTTCCGGGCGCGACCGACCGACGGCGGCTTCCTCTTCGATCGTCGATCATCACGGAGGTACTATTTTGGCCGCAGCTATCCTCGGAGCTCTGGTTAAGCAAGCGCGAACAGGCGAGGGGTCCCGCGTTGAAATCGACCTGCTTTCCGCGGCGATAGATCTTCAGATGGAGCCGCTCACCGCTTATATGAACCAGAGCGACGGCAGGGATACTCGCCCGGCGGGTTACGCTTCCGGCTGGCATTATCCAGCCCCCTATGGAATCTATTCATGCAAAGACGGGCATGTTGGCATCTCGCTAGGACCTTTGGACGAAATGGCCAAGGCTCTAGAGGCTCCGGAATTAGGAGAATACGAACAGCAAGAAACCTGGACGAAAACCGCGGAGATTTCGGAACTTATCGAACGGGAAACGGGAAAGTATGCGGTTGCTGAACTTATAGATCGTTTTGAATCGGTCGGACTCTGGATCTCCCCCGTTAATGACTTTTCAGCAGTGGCAAAAGATCCCCAGGTCATCCACAACGAAACATTCGACAGCGCCGCGCTGGCAAGCGGAGATGAGGCGACCCTCGTCCGGCATCCCGCGCGCTATAATGAAAATCGTCCCGGCGTACGCATTGCCCCGCAGCCGCTTGGGGGGCAGTCAGGCGAAATTCTGAAGGAATTAGGGTATGGCGAAAGCGATATACAAAGCTATATAGAGAAAGGGGTCATCGCTATCGCGGAGGCAGTTAGTCAGAGCGAATGAACCATAACCTCGCAGTCTCATAAAATGACAATCAATAATCCCTTAAGCAATTCTTATTTAGCATGTTGCGAACAAAATTCAGAGGACTGATAAGCTAACTAGAAGTGAAGGATCTAAATGTATGTATTCATAACCGCAGAGGACGCAGAGATCGCTGAGTCTGCACTAGAATTTCCTCTGCGACCTCAGCGTACTCTGCGGTTTATGGAACGTTTAAGATAATGAGTACCGACAATTATAATTATACAGGGAAATCCGTTTTGGTTACGGGCAGCGCTCGGGGAATTGGTTTCGCCATTGCGGAAGGGTTCGCCAGAGCGGGTGCGACCGTCTTTGTCAATGATCTCTTAGCGGATTCCGTATCGTCGGCCATTGATCGAATATTGGCTTCCGTTGAAAATGCGAACGTATACCCATTGCCCTTTGATGTCACCGAAGAGTCTGCGGTCGTAGCGGCGTTTAAGGAAATCGAAGACAAAGCGGGTCAACTGGATATTTGTATCAGCAATGCGGGTACGCAGCACCGTGAAACGGTTGATACCCTCGATAGGGAAACCTTTTCCCGCATTGTAGATGAGAATTTGGTATCGCATTTTGGCATAGCGAAACATGCGGGAGCGGGTATGGTGAAGCGTGGTCGGGGCCGACTCATCTTCGTCGCTTCCATGTTGGCGCTGCACGGGCGGGCGGGCTTGGCCCCTTATTGCTCGGCCAAGGCGGGTCTTGTCAATCTGATCCGCGTCTTGTCAGCCGAATTCGGAGAATCGGGGGTGACGGTAAACGGGATTGGTCCTGGGTTTATCGAAACGGAATTAACCGCTGACATTCGTAAAGACCAGGAAGTCGTCGATAAGGTGAACGGCCGCACACCCGTCGCACGTTGGGGACGTCCCGAGGATCTGGTGGGACCGGCCCTCTTCCTTGCCTCCGACACGAGCAGCTTTATTACCGGGCAGACGCTCTACGTTGATGGTGGGCTAACGTCGGTCTACATTTGATGGAACTAGGCATGACAGCGAAAAAGCGTAACTTAGGTGAGGGGCTGATGGCTTTCTATTCGGATATCGATGAAGCGTATATCCCTAGATACAGGCAGTGGCACAATTTAGAGCACATGCCGGAACGCGTATCCATTCCGGGTTTTATTGAAGGGCGTCGTTACTTGGGGGCTGAAGGGGCTCCCGGTTTTCTCATGATGTACGAAACCGAAGCGGTGGACGTTCTGGAAAGTCAGGCCTATCTTGGCTCTTTGGACGATCCTACTCCGTGGACAAGCGAAGCCTTGGCTCATTTTCGTAAACCCTTGCGAGGGATCTATAGGCTGCTTTCCTCATGTGGCGAAAGCGATTTTTTCAAGGCGACCTGGCTGCTGACGATTCGCCTGGATAGCGATGTGGAAATCACTGTCGAGCAGGCGGAAGCAATCCTCGAGGATCTTCAAGGGGAGGGCGTTAGCTCTGCCAGGTTTTATGAAATTAACGACCACATCGCTCAGATTAAAACCGCTGAGAAGGCGATTTACGGCGAGAATAATTCCTACAAGCGCTACCTGATCTTCATTGAGAATAGCTACTCTGCTGGGCGGGAAGCCATTGTTGAGGATCGGAGGGATGGAGCGTTTTCGGAACTGTTGAAGCGGGATGGGAAAGCTCTGATCGATGAGTACTCCATTGAGTATTACCTTCGCTCTCCCGATGAATAAGCACTGGTAAGCAATAAAAACTGAAGAATATATATGGATAAAGGAACTCGAATAAAGTTGAGCGTAATGATGTTTCTTCAGTATGCGTTTAATGGAATATGGATGATTCCACTAGCCACCTACTTGAGTTCTGTTGGATACAGCGCGGATAGTATTGGCAATGTATACGGCACCTTTGCCCTTGGCGGCATTATCGCGCCGTTTTTCATTGGCATGTTCGCGGATCGATTCTTTCAGGCTCAGAAGCTGCTAGCGACGCTTAATATTGTCGCAGGTATTCTTTTGGTTTTTGCGGCAAAGGCCTCGGTCGGTCCGGATGGACTGGCGGTCAAAAATGCCTTAGGCGAACCGGTCCTCGGAATATTCTATTGGTTGCTGCTGGCCCATTTTATTTGCTACATGCCTACCTGGGCGTTGACTAATAGCATTGCATTTCGCCAGATGAAGAATACGGCCAAGGAATTCCCGGCCATTCGGGTGATGGGTACCTTTGGTTGGATAACGGTCAGTGCGGTGACGCTCTTCAGCGATCAAATCAATGCGGCGTTGGGGAATTCGATTCCCTTCGAGCAATCGGTCATTCCGCTTTATTTCGGAGCGGCGATCGGAATTGCCGCAGGTCTATTCGCGTTTGCCCTTCCGCAGACGCTACCGGAAGGCAAGGGCGACGAGGCCAGTATTGCGGACATCCTGGGTTTAAAGGCCTTGCGTCTTTTCAAGGACAAGAACTTCGCCATCTTTGCGGTCTCGTCATTCCTCATCTTTTTTCCGGCAATGTTCTACTGGGCATTTGCCAATATGTACCTCAATGAATTTCCCAGCATGAAGGGCGCTGCTTTCTGGCAAAGCACAGGACAGATGATGGAGGTTGTGTTTTTAGTCATCATGCCGTTCTTTTTCGTGCGTCTTGGGGTGAAGAAGATGTTGCTTATCGGCATGTTCGCGTGGATTGCCCGATTCGTCTGTTTCTCGTATGGCGATTGGGAAACCTCCGCTTGGATAATCGTCCTGATTGGCCTAATCCTGCACGGGCCGTGCTTCGATTTCTTCTTTGTCACCGGTCAATTGTATACGGACCAAAAGGCGGACAAGAGCATACAGTCTCAGGCCCAGGGTCTAAACTCGTTCATTACTTTTGGCCTTGGCTGGTTCTTGGGCAGCAAGGTGGCAGGACTTGTGGTGGATCATTACGCCATCGCGATTGGCGATGGAGTCGGGCATGACTGGCATACCATTTGGCTTATTCCCATCGGAATGGCGGCGGCATTGATCGTATTTTTCATGCTATTCTTTAAGGACAAAACCCTGATCGGACACGACTAAAACGAAAGCAGCCCATAATGAAATTAATAAGATTTGGCCCGTTTGGGCAGGAAAAGCCAGGGATTGAAATCGATGGCGTTCGAAAGGACGTTTCCGCTCATTTCAGCGACTACGATCGTGATTTTTTCAATCATGATGAGGTTCGAAAATTGGAGGAAATTATTAGAAATAATGAACTCCCCGATGTCTCGGAGAATGAACGTTGGGGCGCCCCGATTAAACGTCCCGGAAAGGTAGTATGCATCGGTCTCAATTATAGCGACCATGCCAAAGAGTCGGGCATGGCGATTCCCGAGGAGCCCATCGTTTTTCTCAAAGGGTCCAATACGGTTGTCGGTCCCTATGATGATGTCCAGATACCAAGAAATAGCAAAAAAACGGATTGGGAAGTGGAATTGGGTATCGTGATTGGGAAAGATGCCAGTTACCTGAACTCGGAAGCGGAGGCCGAGGACTGCATCGTTGGTTACGCCGTATCGCACGATGTTTCGGAGCGCGAATTCCAACTGGAGCGCGGCGGACAATGGGTAAAAGGGAAATCCTGCAATACCTTCAATCCGATCGGTCCTTATCTAGTGACCAAGGATGAGGTCCCTGATGTGAACGACCTCAAGATGAAGCTTCATGTGAACGGCGAGCAAATGCAGAATGGGTCTTCATCCACGATGATCTTCAATTGCAACTTCATCGTTCATTATCTTTCGCAGTTCATGACGCTCGAAGCGGGCGACTTCGTCACTACTGGTACGCCGCCTGGTATTGGCGGCGGGATGAAACCGCCGCAGTTCCTGAAAAAGGGAGATGTCGTGGAACTCTACATCGATCACCTCGGTTCGCAAAAGCAGAAGGTTAAGGACTGGGATGAATGATGAAGGTTCGTATAAACCTCGTAGTTTCAAAATTTCCGATCACTTATACTAGGAGGCATCATAAATTTTAGTTTTGTTTGTGTAGTATCTTAGCCTATATCGAGAGAACAAATTAGACGGCAGGAGGTGAGGATATTGATTATGAAAACAGATAAATCACAGCTGAATGACCCATACGAGTTTGTGAAACATTCGAGTCTCTATCAGGAGTTTCTCGCTGAGCGCGATGAGATTCTGAGACATAAGTGGCTGGAGTCGGAGAGACTTGGACAGGACATTGGTATCGATAGGGCAATGTTCAATTGGTTTCGCAAGCATCGAGCCTGCTGGCGTGCCAGTAGGCGTAATGAGGTAACGGATGATGAACAATCCATCCACTTATCGTTTTGCGTAATAGCGCAACGCTCCAATGAAAATACAAGCCTCCCATTGTTAACGGGAAGCCAGTAACGGTAATAGTGGCCCAGTGTTTTTTTTGCAGTTTCACCCAGTCCCTGGCAAAAGTGCAGTGCAAAAATAAAGACGAACTCAAATCGTTGCTCGGAGAAAAAGCCGAAAGTTGTGGATGATGACGCGCCTAGCTCGCCCTCATCCACAACTTTCGGCTATTTCTCCCACACTGGTAGTTACTTATATCCTAACAAAGTTTGAATTCCAACATCTCTTAAAGTGATCGTGTGAGGCTTTTGGACAAGCTTGTCAGCAGATTAATTGGTCAGGGTCGCCAAAGGCGACGTGGGGGTCGCTTCCGTCTCCTCTTCGATACGTCGTGACAAGTCGCGGATACAGGTCGTCTCGCTTAAGCTCTATTTGGGACAACATTGCAGATTCCACACGGCTGCCACCGTGTAGCTACGACGTCAAAGATCCTGAGCTCGTCGAAGGGCGGATGCGGCGTGGTTGACAACCTAAGAAACCTTAAGTTAGCGCTTATGGTGCTTGCACTGGGGTAGATTATTGAAAATTCGTATGCGAGCAAATGAAGCGCCTTCGCATGTAGCGACAGAGGTTGAGGAGCCTTATCACAGTCGATGATTCAATAATCTATAATGTTTCGGTGAGTATCCCATTTTTCGTTTAAACAATCGGGAGAAATAATAGGCATCTGAATAGTCCAGTTCATCTGCGATTTCCCCGATGGACTTAGTAGTCGTGTCAAGGAGGAAGCAAGCGTGCTTTATCTTTCGAGAAATGAAATAGGAAATGGGAGATGTGCCCGAGAGTTTCTGGTAGACTTTCGCGAAATAGAATCTCGACATATTGAAATGCGACGCCAGCTCATCGAGGTCCAGCGTCTTCATTATTTCCTGCTGCATATAGGCGTGCACATCGTCTAGGTTTAGATGGGTATTTACATTTGACTCTGGAGAAACTTGAATCTGGCCAAGGAAGCTGAGCATCTGCCGCAGTAGGCTAGATTCGTAAATATAAGCGTCCATCCGATAGGATTTTTCTCTGATCTCAAATAGAGATTGGAAGCTTTCGATGAGATATGCTTGTAGGCCTAAATGCCATACGGGGGATTCGTCTGGTCTCTTTAGGTTTTGAAGGAAATCATTCGCTCTATTTCCTTCAAAATGAAGCCAGTAAACGGACCAGGGATCATCGTCATCTGCCCAATACCGGTGATTAAGTCCAAAGGGCAGGATAACCAAATCTCCCTTTTTGATAGAATACGTTTTCTCGTCCGCTTCGAGAGTGGCACGACCTTCGACGCAATAGAGTAAAAGCCAGTCATCGTGAGCATTGCGCACCATTGAGTGCTCGGTTGCGTGCGGATAGTAGCCGAAACTCGTCGGGTATAATCCCGCAGTCAAGGGGTGCTCTTTCAATTCGTCCATCCATGTGCGAGGAATGATATGGCGAATGGCGTCAGGGGTTAGCTTCCAATGTGAAGGGCGACTCATCTTATTTGTATGGATGCGATATTCGATTTATTGGACGGTTTTTACCAAGATAGTCCATTATGTAGTCAAAGTTATACAGTTTTACCAAGATAGTCCATTATTATGCCAACGATAGGCATTCATAATCAAGAATGATCTGATAAACTTTATGGATATTACCTCCATGTCGCACCCGTAGCGATTTCCATCTTTGGAATCGAAACGTGGATGCTCCTAATCAATACAAATACGACACGATCCATGAAAGAACTAACCGTAGTAGGCCCAAATATCCAAAAAGAGGATACGAAGGCCAAAAAACTGGTTTCCAAGACCCTGAAGGGTCTTGCAGCTCTCGCATTTGCGAGCAGTCTAGCAACCGTAAGCGCCCAAGACGAGTCAGGAGACGAGAAAGTGTATGAGCTCTCGCCATTCGAAGTTAACGAGTCCGACTCGCTAACTTATCTAGCTCAGGAATCCGTATCGGGGACTCGCATATCTATTCCTCTAACGCGTATTCCACTAAAGATCACTACTCTGACCAAAGATTTGCTTGACGACGTCAATGCGTTTGGCAGCGACGAGGCCATCCAATACGGGGGTGCCGAGCGTTTCCGGTTTCAACAATCCGCTGTGTCCATCCGCGGATTTCGCGCGTCCTTCCAGGTAGACAACCTCGATTGGGGTACGGATATAAAGATGGACAACATCATCACCGAGCGTATTGACATTGCAAAGGGACCAGCTGGCACGATCTATGGCGTGGGTTCCCCGGGCGGCGCAATAAACCTTTCTACG
>JAJFLS010000514.1 GCA_021772595.1 Opitutales bacterium | reverse complement strand
TGGATACGTCAGCCTAAACGTGTCTGACGACAAGCCCAAATCTAGCGGAATTTACCAACATCGTAGCGTCATGGGCGCCTCCGCGATTGACGTGCTGAACAGCCTTTTGCAGCGCAACCACCGGGGCGAACAAGAAGTTTCCATCGGTACCCTTGTCGACGGCTCCTGGCGCGAGGGCGACACATTACCCCAATCCCCACCAAAACAGAAATTCTCAAAGTGAACGAATTGCGCGATTCGTGAATGTAGGAGCTTAGCTGCAAGCGATGTTCATGCCGATGATCTCTGCGGGGCGCGATTATTTCTGTCACCTGATTTGGTGTCTTCGTCCTTGTCTTCGTCTTCGTCCTAGTCCAACACCTCAAATCAAGATGATGACGAAGTGACATTTTTAATCGTACCCATCTCCGTGCTTCAATTCGCATAACAAACCCACTTTACCTTACCCCTCCCCATGCTCACGTTTCTTTCCTGCATAGCCTTCATGGGCTTCGTCGCTTGGTATTCCTGGCGCAAGACCCGAGGTAAAGTCTCATCCGCCAGCGGATACTTTCTGGCTGGCAATGGCCTCACCGGAATCTTCATTGGAGGATCCCTGCTCCTCACCAACATCTCAACCGAGCAGCTGATCGGCCAAAACGGGCTCACCTACGCTGGCAACATGACCGCCCTCGCCTGGGAAGTTTGGGCCGTTCGCGGGATCATACTCCTGGCGGTGCTCTTCCTCCCAATGTACCTTGGCGGAGCCTTCGCTACGATGCCGACTTTTTTGAAATCCCGGTACGGAGAAGGCACAGGGCGACTTGTTAGCGGCCTATTGATATTTGGATACATTTTTATCTGGTCGCCGAGCGTGCTCTACAGCGGCTCCCTCGCCTTGATGAAAATCCTCAATGTCGAGCAAATGACCGGGCTTTCGCAGACGCAATCCCTCTGGGCCATAACGTGGATCATCGGGATTATCGGCGCAATCTACGCCATTAGCGGCGGATTGCGGGCAGTCGCGATCTCGGATACGCTCAACGGGATTGGCCTTCTAGTAATTGGATGTCTGCTACCGGTTTTCGGTCTTATAGCTCTTGGCGAAAAACTGGGCGGAGGCATCAGCGTCGCGTTAACGGAAATCACAACCACGCATACGGAAAAACTCAACGCCATCGGCACGGGAAGCGAACTCGACGCCATACCGATCTCGGCCGTGTTCACGGGCCTAATGGTGATGGCGATCTTCTACTGGAGCACCAACCAGTTCATCATCCAACGGGCGCTCGGCGCGGCGAGCCTCAAGGAGGGCCAGAAAGGCCTGCTCCTGTCGGGCTTCTTCAAAATGCTAATTCCCTTCATAGCCATGTTTCCGGGACTCATCGCCTATCACCTTTTCGGGCCAGACTTGTCGCCAAACGATATGGCGTATCCGGCCCTAGTCGAGGCGACGCTCCCCAAGCCGCTACTCGGACTCTTCATTGCCGTTCTACTCGGAGCGGTGTTTTCCACATACAACTCCTTGCTGAACTCATCCGCAACCATGTTCGCGATCGACCTGTATAAACCGATTTTCAACAAGGATGCGGACGACTATCGTCTCATTTTCGTATCCAAGATATTCGCCATTCTCACGGCTATCGTAACCCTGTTTCTCGCCCCAAATCTGGTTCACGCCTCTGACGGCGTTTTTCTTTTCGTAAGCAAATTCGCAGGATTCATCGCTATACCCCTCGCATGTCTTGTCGTCCTGGGACTATTCGCGCGAAAACTGCGGATACCGCCAATAGCAGCCCAATTCGCAATTATCTTTCACATTGTCACCTATTACGTCCTCGTCTGGGGCCTGGAGTGGGTAGGCATGGAAATCCCAATGCATTGGATGCACGTATTCACAATTCTGTTTTTCCTCGAAGCGGGAATCATAATCGTCTGGTCGCTCATAAAACCGCACGGCGAAGCGTATGAGTACATCCACGCCCCTAAAGTCGAAATGCTAGCTTGGAAATACAGCATGCTCGTCAGCGCGATGCTATTGTCCTGCGCAACGCTAATCTTCGTTCTTTTCTCGAACGTTGGCGTCGCCTATTCAGAAGGAATCGTAGCCCCCTCCTTTAGGCTCTACTTCACGCTTGCCACTTTGACCTGCGTGGCCTTCTGCATATGGGCCCACACGTGGCTTCAAAAGAAATACGAGCGATACGTATCCGATAAATACGGACAACCCCAAGGCACTCCAAGGTAGCGGCCGATCTCCGAGTGGTCACCTGAGAGAGTATCTTGTAAATGCCATAAAAGCTCGGGACAGCGCCCGAGCACTACCTTTTTCTCGAGCGAAGCTCGAGCATTGGGTAGTCTCCGGGCGCCGTCCCGGATTAAAAATGCGGTAGGTAGTCTTTATTGGAGACTCTTTGAGAGACTGTCCAATAATTCAATGTAGGAGCGGGTTTACCCCGCGATAGAGCAGACCTGCATGAGATAGAATAAGAAAAATCGCGGGATAAACCCGCTCCTACAATTAGCCAACCACAAAGATATCGATTCGCTGGACAGCCTCTGAACAATCCAATTGTTCAGCTACAATGAATTTACCAGAAACAAATACGGCCGCTTATTTCTAAGCGGCCGCACAATAGTCGATC
>JAJFLS010000513.1 GCA_021772595.1 Opitutales bacterium | reverse complement strand
TACACCACTGTACATGCGTATTTCGACAATATAGCGGTCTATCGCGAGAAACGCGTTCGGAGTGAGCCTGGAAAGTAGTCAGAGAATTTGTAGCCCGTGATTTCATGAAACCGACAATCCGAACTTCAATTTGCGCGCTTTGCTATTTACTGTCTACGGTTCAATTACAGAGCGCGCAGCACGGCCCTATTGACTCGGCCGAATCGTTTTCCGAGGTAGTTCAGATCGTCCGCCCGGGTGATACAATTGTCATCGCCGATGGATGGCACGACGGATGGTCGGTCAATCTGGACTTTCAAGGAACGGCTGAAAACCCCGTGACGATTCAGCCGCAAACCAATCTCGGCGTTACGTTTACAGGCAGTAGTCATTTTTTAATCACTGGCAGCTATCTTACGATCGACGGATTTCAGTTTGAAGAGTGCGATTTGGAAGATAATCTATTGGAGTTCAGCAGATCGGACTACTGTCGGATTGTTAATTGCGTGTTCCAGCATTGTGGAGGAGATAAGGCGGTTGTCAGCATTAGGGCAGGCGCTCGTAGTAACAGTCTTATTGGTTGCCGCTTCATCGATATCGCCGCACGCTGTGTAAATCTGAGAATCAGCGAGGAGATTCGAGAGCACGGTGTTCCCACTGGTAATATTATCCGTGACAATCATTTTCAAGACATCCCTCGATCCAGCGAAAATGGAAGAGAGACGATCAAGATCGGTACGAACCAACCGACCTATGGGCATATCTTTGTCGGCACGATTGTGGAAAACAACATCTTTGATCGCTGCGACGGAGAAGCGGAGATCATCAGCAACAAGTGCTCTGGAAATATCTATAGGCGCAATGTGTTCAATCGATGCAACGGCGAATTGGTCATGCGCGGCGGCGGAAATTGTCTGATTGAAGGAAATCGGATTATTGGAGGAACCGGTGGTATCCGAATTTGTGGTACGGGTCATGAAGTCAGAGAAAATATCATCATCGATAGCGGTGGAACCGGGATACGATTGTATTTCGGTATGACGAAAGAACAAGGCGGGCATTACCAGGCAGCGGGACAGTGCCTCATCGCCAATAATACGATCGTCAATGCTGCGCGCGCGGGAATCCTTATTGGCGATAGACGCTGCAGAGACTGGAAAGAGAAGGGGGTGCAGAATGTAGCGCCCGAAGGAAATCGTATCCTAAACAATGTCATAACAGGCGCTATTGGCGATTTGCTCTTGGTCGAGCACGCGCCCAATAACGCTATCGACGGCAATCTTTTTCACAGGCAAGGCGACGCGATTATCTCAAACCCCGGTGACCGGCCCATCTATGCCGATCCGCTCTTCCGCAATCCCGCAGCCGGCGATTTCGGCCCAAGTCGAGATAGTCCCGCTCTAATCTCAGTTCCAGCCAAAGGCGCCACCAGTGGATCCCTTTGATCCTGCCGTGTCGCCATCGATTTCACGTTTGCCTTCGCTCTCGTTTTTTCTAATTTCCAGGAATGTCATTCAGCCGTCGCGACTTCGTCGGCAGGGCTGTCGGGCTGAGCGCCCTGGCCGTTGCCAATCCGGTTTCCTTGTTAGCTCAGGATTATCCGGGCGCGTCTCGGGATTTAGTGGACGCCGCCGCGAAGCCGATTCTCGATCTGACCGGCCTTAAAGATCCGATCATTATCGAGTCGATCGAGCTCTTGCGAAAGGGGAAACAGCATTTCATTCGCGTCCGATCCAAAGACGGAGTCGAGGGAATCTCCTTGGACAATAATCGAGCCCAATACCTCGCCCCTATCCTGCTGCAGCGCGTGGTCCCGTTTTTCATCGGAAAGGACGCGCGGCAACTCGAGAATCACTTGTGGGAACTGTATCGCTGGGGGAGCAACTACAAGCTTCAAGGCCTCGCGTTTTGGTGCCCAGTCGCCTGGGTGGAGTTCGCGATCCTGGATTTGCTGGGCCGCGCCGCCGGCAAGTCGATGGGCGATTTACTTGGGGGCGTCATTCGCAAGCGCGTGCCTTTCTACGTGGCCAGCGGTCGTCGCGACACGACGCCTCAAGAGGAGATCGACTATCTTCGCGGACTCATTGACGAGACCCATGCCAAGGCGATCAAGTATCGCGTCGGAGGACGCATGAGCCGCAATCAGGACTCTCTGCCTGGCCGCACCAAGGAATTGATCCCGCTTTCGCGAAAAGCGTTCGGCGACGAGATGGCGATACACGCGGATTCCAACAGCTCCTACGATCCGCCTCAGGCGATCGAAGTTGGGCGAATGCTAGAGGATATCGATGCGGTATATTTTGAAGAGCCCTGTCCTTTCGATCGACTGGATGATACTCGAAGAGTTGCAGAGGCCCTGACGATTCCGGTTTCCGGGGGCGAGCAGGAGTACAGCCAAGCCCGTTTTCGATGGGCCATCCAGCATCGAGCGGTCGATATCGTGCAGCCGGACTTGCATTACTATGGAGGCATGGTCCGGTCGATTCGTGTATCCAAAATGGCCGAACTCCGAGGCATGCCAACCACGGTCCACATCTCCGGCGGGTTTGGTTTTATCTACATGCTGCACTTTGCTTCGCGGACTCCAGACATCGGCGGCTGGCAGGAATACAAGCGCAATATCGAAAGCTATAGCGATTGGTTCGACCCTCCTCTTCGGATCGAGGACGGAGCCATCACCGTTCCCGAAGGGCCAGGGGTCGGTATCGTGGACCCGAAGCGAGTGCTCAAAGACGCTGAACGGATAGAGGCTTGATTTCGCAGGTGAGCTCCCAGGCTCGACAAAAAGCGATTTTTCATCTGACTGATAAATCGGCAACCCCCACTTCCCAATCCTATGAAACGCTGCTTCATTTCCCTTTCACTGTTCATTGCGTTGATCGCGCCCCTGTTCGGCGATGAACAACCCAACATCGTCTTCTTCTTCGCCGACGATCAAACGACCAGTACGCTCGGCTGCTACGGCAATCCCGTCGTCCAAACGCCGCATATCGACGCGCTCGCGGAGCAGGGGACCCGATTTAGAAACGCGTTCGTCAGTCAATCGATTTGCTGGGTCAGCCGCACCACCATCCTTACTGGACTGACCGGTCGCAGTTACGGTATGCCGGGCAACGCCGATCAGGCGCGACCAGAGGCCGTTCAAACCTTGGTCTCGGACATCCTTCGCGACAATGGCTACCGGACCGGCTACTTCGGGAAGTGGCACGCCAAGATGCCCGAAGGCTATCGACGCGAGGACCATTTCGACGAGATGGAAGTCATCTTACGCAATCCGTTCTACAAGGAAATGCCGGATGGGAGCTTGCGTCACGAAACGGAGTTGATCGTCGATCGCGGGATCGAGTTCATCAAGGAGCAGCCCAAAGATCAGCCATTCGCACTGAATATGTGGTTCAACGCTTGCCATGCTGAGGACAGCGATCGTCGCCCGGGCATTGGCCAATTTCCATGGCCGCGCGCGGTCGACGGAATGTACGAGGATATCGAGATCGCTCCGCCGCGTTTGAACGATCCGGCGATCTTCGAGAGCCAGCCCGATTTTCTGAAAACGACGATCAATCGCGAACGCTATTTCTGGCGCTGGAACACGCCGGAAAAATACGAGACGAACATGCGGGCCTACTATCGCATGGTGAGCGGGATCGACGGAGCGATCGGCCGTTTCATGGAAGCTCTGGAAGAGGCCGGGCTCGCCGACAATACGATCATCGTGTATTCAGCCGATAATGGCTATCATATGGGCAATCGCGGCTTTGCCGGTAAGTGGTCGCACTACGACGAGTCGCTTCGAGTGCCGCTGATCGTATCCGATCCTCGGGTACCCAAGCGTAAGCGTGGACAGGTGACCGATGCCTTGGCCCTCAATCTCGATCTGCCCTCGACCTTCCTTGATTGGGCGGGAATCGAAGTGCCGGCTCGGTATCAGGGTCGCAGTTTGGAGCCGATCGTCGAGCGCGGAAAACCTAAGGATTGGCGGAAGGAAACCTTTCACGAGCACTTCGCTGTGCGCCATAGGATCCCAGCGTTCGAGGGAATTCGAAACGAGCAGTTCAAATACGTTCGTTACTTCGATCACGAAAACCGAGAGTTCCTCCATGACCTGAAGAAGGATCCCGACGAACTCGTCAATCTAGCCGCCGACCCGGAATTCGCCTCGACGCTCAAAACGATGCGGGAGCGTACCACCGCTCGCGTCGCGGAGCTTGGCGGACCACTGAGTGCGCCTGCCCAAGCGTTTACGCTTTCCACCGCGCCTCATCCGGAGGCGACCGCAGCGGTCACAGAAAAACCCGGCAAAGACGGTTTCGTCGATCTCCTAAGCGGCGCTCTGATGCGAAGCTGGTCGGGCGATCCGAAGCTTTGGTCTCTCAAGAACGGGGTCCTCACTGGAGCGACCGACGGCTCGCTTAAGTCGAACCAATTCCTAACTTGGAAAGGTTCGACGATCCGAAACTTCGATCTGCGCGCAAAAGTGAAAATAAGCTCCGGCGGAAATAGCGGTATCCAATACCGCAGCAAATCGCGTCCCGAAATCGGATTAGATATCGTGAGCGGATACCAATGTGATGTCGTAGCGAATACAGCGCAGTATAACGGAATGCTGTACGAAGAGAGAGGCCGCCGCATCTTGTCGTACACGGGCGAGAAAGTGATCGTCGATCCGGCGGGCCAACCGTGGGTAATCGATGAGATGTCGGTCAAGGAATTCTCTCCGGGAGAGTGGCACAACTACCGCGTTCTCGTGCGTGGGAATCACCATCAGCATTGGATCGACGGTCACAAGACCGCTGATCTCATCGACTTCGACGAAAACGGCCGATCCCTAGAAGGCGTCCTTGCCGTTCAAGTCCACACGGGGCCTGCCATGGAAATCCAATACAAGGATTTCAAAATCAAGCATCTGCCCGACGAACTGCCCCTGCTCAAACCTGCGGACCACCCAATCCCAGCGACCGCCCACGGCGTGAAGCCTCAAGGCAAGCTCCCGAAAGACTGGAAAGCCCCGGTCTACGGAGAACGCTAAGCGTTTTAGGGACTGTCCAATCAGTCGAAATCGTAGGGTCGGCGCTCTTCCCAGCTGTTTGGAAACTAGCAGAAACCGTAGGAGCGGGTTTGGCCCGCGATACTTGCAGAGCCTAGATAGAAGGCGCGATCCTATCGAGCGTCCTCGGAACGGGTGAACGCTGCTTATAACCCTTGACCGTTGATCCTTTGGTGCGTTGTCTGCCTAGTCCCACAGTGCTTGTTTCTGCAGTTTAACTCTAGATTAAATCGAAACATGCTATTATATGTGGAATGTGGCTGGCCGCTCAGGCTAATCTGCGCGTTGGGAATGTTGTTAGGATTCGCTGCGGTCCAATCTTACGCGGACGATCCGATTGCAGGAGAAGACTATCAGAGAGTCGCGGGACGCGGCCTAGCGACGAGCTGGTACAAGACGGATAGCAACAATTACACTGTCGAACAGATTCGCGACTTCAAGGCAAGGGGCTTTGAAAACGTGCGTTTGCGAACCAATACCAATTACTACAGCAGCGATTCGGAATTGGATCAGCTGGCCCAAACAGTCGACGATTGCATCGCAGAAGGATTGGTGCCGATCATTTCTTGGATCAACCACGAGGTTGAAGGAGCCGATAATCCAACGACGGCCCAGCGCGACGATTTTGCTGCTTGGTGGGGCAGTGTGGCCGCCAAGATGCAGGGGAAATCGCACACCCTGGCATTCAGTTTGTTTACGGAGATCGGGGGCAATGCCTTCAGGGAAAGGCCAGCTATCTACAACGACTGGACGCAACATGCGGTCGATGCGATAAGGGCCATTAGCCCGACACGTATGATTATCCTTTCCGCTCCAGGGAAAAAGGTGGAATCGCTTGAAGACATTGATGAGGCGATATTCAGCGACGACGACTATATGATGGCCGAGTGGCACCTCTACGCCTCTGGCCCGAATCAAAACGGAGGGCAGAAGAATTGGGTAGGCGATGGGAGCGCGTCGGATCGAGCGAAGGTTACGGACCCGATTGACGATGCATTGGATTTCCAATCCCGCAAAGGGCTCTACACCTATTTTGGAGCTTGGATGCCGATGGACAATGGATCGGGCAGCCTGACGCAGGAAGAAGTGGAAGCATTCGCCGTCTACATGATCGAGCGCCTGGAGGAGTCTGGCATCCCCTGGAGGAGTCTGGCATCCCCTGGACGGCCAACGCGGTGGGGCAATATTATGATATCGGCGGTGAAGAATGGCGCCAAACAAGATCGTACGACATCACTGATGATGACGGTAATCCGATAGGGACCCGCACCCTCGACATGGCGTCGATCGTCGATCTCCTAGTCAATACAGGTCGTGAAACAGCGGATCTCCCCTTCGACGCCTGGCGCCAAGAACACTTTAGCGAAGTAGAGCTAGCTGACTCCAGCATCAGCGGAGCAGAAGGTTCGCCCATGGACGACGGCATTCCCAATCTGCTGAAATATGCCCTGGGCTATGGTCCCCGCGAGACACTGCCAAGAGCATACGCCGCATTGCACATGGCTACGGATGTTCCAATTTTCCGACACAATCGCCCTGCGCAGCGCAGCGACATCGCTTACCAAGTCGAGGTGTCCACCGATATGACAAATTGGGGCGAGGCAGGCGTAACCCATGAAAAAGCCAGCGATAGCAACGGTCTAGAAAGCTGGCAGGCCTCAATCGATTCTGGTAACTCCGACGCAACGCGCTTTTTCCGCTTGAAAGTGACCCAACTTGGAAATTAGGAACGGGTAAATTAGGCACGCGGAGGCAGGATTGGCCGTGCAGGTCTCAGCGCAAACTTGTGAAGATTGGGGAGTGTTGAAAAGGTAGCTAAACCTGTAGCTCAAAGCTTTAGCCTGGGCCCCATTAAAATTCAAGACTCAGGCGAAAGCACTGAGCTACAGATTTTCAATTTAATGAAACGCAAGGGTAACTGGTCGCGCGAATGACCTAAATCATTCCGGCGCGACCAAGAGAATCCCGTCATCGAGATCGGATCATCGACTATTCGTGATTGACGTTTTCCTTTTCACGTAGTTCGGCGAGCATTTCGTCGACTACATCATCGGAAATCACCCATTTGAATCTGGTTTTCCTTACCGATTTCTTTCGGGAATCAGCGTCAGCGAGAGGGATTTCTCTTTTGTTGAGACCCTTGCGATTAAAGCTTTTTCGTTCGAATTCCATTATATTAATAATAGCTTAAGAGCAAAGTATCCAAAGGTATTCGATTTGTAAACTGGCAACTGCTTGCAGGGCCGTTTAAAAGTAAGAAATTCGGTCTGTTAATCCATCTGATAAAACATCCTAATGCAGCTGTCTCCCGACCGCCGGGAAGTCCATTCCCGAGCGGATCAATCGTAGAACAGCGTAGCCCAGCGACCGCTGGAAATCAGTTGCTCCTTTTGGGTTTGCCAAGTCGCTTCAGAGCCAGCGATACCCGCAAACGCGCTATCCAATTTCTCCTCGAGTCGCGCCAATCCTGATACGTAAACATAGGTCTTCGGGTCTTGCATGAGGGCCCAGGTTTCCTTGGCGTTGTCGAGAAGCGTACGCTCCAAGTCTTCCGGTTCGCCGGCGTGAGGGCGCGGGCTTAGGAATTCGAACGCTTTGAACGACTCTTTATCGTAGTAGTTGCTCAAGTCGCTGTTCTCGTCGTTCATGTAGAGCGTGTCCATTCCTGTTTGCCCTCCGTAGAATAGACGCGCTTCTCCTTTCCATTCCGTATTCTGATCGTAGATACGTTTGATAAAGGCGCGGAATGGGGCGATGCCGGTGCCAACCCCGATCATCAGCAAGTTGCTTGAGGTATCGCGGGGCGCGAGAAACGCCCTTCCGTAGGGACCAGCGATCTGGATTTTTTCGCCGGGCGCCAGATCGCAAAGGTAGTTGGACGCGACGCCGGGGTAGCGCTCTCCGCTTATCTCATCGATGTAGAAGCAACGTCGGACGCAAATAGAAAGCTCGGTCGACTGTGGGTCGCCCGTTTGTCTCGGGCTCGCGATGGAATAGAGACGAATGTGGAGCGGGTTGCCGAATTCGTGTGGCCCCGGCACAAGAACCGCGATGCTTTGCCCTTCGAGAAAGTGGAAGGTCGGGTCCTGGATGCTAAGAGCGATGTGACGCACTTCTGCTGTATTGTTATCGGTAATACGTTCCGAATCGAGAACGGTTGCCGCATAGGCTTGGCTTATGTCGTATTCGCTGAGCTTCATAATATTACTCCAATCTATTGAGATTTTCCGAACGGGAAAGGGTTTCAGGCTTGTTCATCGAGTCTTTTATTTCGCGCTTAGGACACGCAGCTGGATTTTTACAGGAACAAAGGAATCCGCAACCCCCGCCTTCTTCGCGAGCCGGTCCGAATTCTGGATTGCGATGCGCGAACCAGCGAGCAAGGCCTTGCACGGCAATCCAAACGGAAAGCGCTCCAAGTACAATCAAGACACTGCTTAAGTAGGTTATGAACATGATTTCATTGTCCTCCGAGCCCGGCAAAGCCCATAAAGGCGAGGGAAAGCAAACCGGCCAGGGTTAGGCTAAGGGCGGCTCCCTTGGTGACGTCGGGTACATCGGCGAGCTCGAGCTTCTCCCGCAAACCGGCCATCAGCATCAACGCCAAGGTGAAACCCGCTCCCGCTCCCACGCTAAAGGCGAGGCATTGCGTGAAGTTGTATTCGCGATTCGTTTGAAAGAGAGCCAAACCGAGGATCGCGCAGTTGGTTGTGATAAGGGGCAGGAAAATGCCCAGCATCCGAAACAGAGCGGGGCTCAGTTTCTTGATGGCCATCTCGACGAGCTGTACCGAAGAGGCAATTACAGCAATGTAGCAGATCAGGCGCAGGAATTCCAAATTGTATCGGACAAGGAGCGTGTTGATCGCGTAGGCGCAGGTCGAGCTCACTAGCATGACGAAGATAACCGCCAAACCCATGTTCCACGCCGTTTTCAATTTCGCGGATACGCCAAGGAAGGGACACAACCCGAGGAACATCGCTAAAACGAAATTGTTTATGATGAACGCGTTCAGAAAAATGAAGGTGAGCGAGTCAGCTTGCATTGCCTGCCTCCTGTTTTAATTGAGCCGCCGCTTTTCTGCGCTCCTTTATTACAGAGAATAGGAATAACCAAAAAGCCAATACGAAGAATCCTCCTGGAGGGAGAACGAAGATCGACCATGGTTGGAAGCTTGGGGCGAATAAAGAAAACCCGAAGAGAGAACCGCTGCCAAAAACCTCGCGCACGCCTCCAAGGCAGAGCAGGGCGAAGGTAAAGCCGACCCCCATGCCGAGAGCGTTTACGGACGCGTTCACTATCGTGTTCTTGGAAGCGTAGGCTTCTGCGCGCCCGAGAATGATACAGTTTACCACGATGAGTTGAATGAAGGCGCCGAGCGCCTTGTAGAGATCGAGGCTGATTGCTTGTATTGCGTAGTCTACGATCGTGACAAAGGTGGCGATGATGATGATGTAGGATGCGATTCGAACTTGCTTGGGGATCACTTTGCGTAACAGCGAAACAAGTACGCCGGAGCAAATGAGAACGAACGTCGTCGCGAGTCCCATTGCTAGGGCGTTCATCGCGTTATTGGTAACGGCTAAAACCGGACACAATCCCAGCAGCATGACGAAAACCGGATTTTCCTTCCAGAGGCCTTGCTGGAAGGTGTCCCAGCTGAGGGGTTCGGGCAGTCTCGGATCATTAACCATCACTCATGTCCTTTCGAAATTGGAATCGTCCGTTCGAGCGAAGATTCGTATTTGACCAGCAGCGGAAGCATCTGGCCGGCGCTATCTCTCAACGCTGCACCTATCGCCTTGGAAGTAACCGTGGCGCCTGATATTCCATCGATCTGCCACGGGTGGATTTTCTTTCCGCGCTTCACGGTGACAATCGGATTTGCGAGGGCAGAAGATGCATCGTTCAAGCGAGCGTCGAGCTGAATGAAATTTGCGAGAAACTCGGGATCGGTTTCAACTTTGTCGCCGAGGCCGGGAGTTTCGGAGCTTTGCAAAACCGTCATGCCAACGATGCTCTGGTTCTCAAACGAATAACCATAGAGCACCTTCACGATGTCTTGATAGCCTCGAGCGGAACCTTCAATGGCCATTCCAGTGAACGTTCCTTGATCGTTGTATCCGGCATAGACGTTCGCCTGAGCAAATGAGTCGTCAGGCAAGAGCGTAAGCCCATCTGTATCCAAATAATAGTTTTTTCTTACCGTAGATTCTGGAAGCACGGTAAATACGGCCCGCTCTAGAGCTCTTTGCTTATTCAGGTTGATCCTGGGGAGCGTCAGTTGGAAAGCGAGGACGACCAGCAGACCGGATGTCATGGAGATCGCCGTCAACGCAATGATCAAAGAGCTGCTTCGAGGCCGCGCCGGTTGCTTGCTGGTCTCTTGCCCGCTCATTCCGTTCCTTTCGGTTTTGTAGCGCCGTAAATGCGTGGTTGCGTGACGGCGCTAATCAGCGGGGACGATGCATTCGCTAGAAGAATGGCGTACATCACTCCTTCGGACAGACCGCCGAAAAGCCGAATGATAATGGTGACGAAACCGATAAGGGCTCCGTAAATCCATACGCCCCATGGCGTAACGGGCGAGGCCACCATATCGGTAGCCATGAACACCGCTCCCAGCATCAAACCTCCGGAGCAAAGGGTGAACAGCGGATCGGGATAAATGCTCTGATCCATCCAATAGAATATCCCGGAGGTGGCGGAGGCTACGAGGAGGACGCTCGCGGTAATCCGCCAATCCATCATCTTGCGAACAACGAGATAGATGCCGCAAATGAAAATGAGCAATGCGGAGGTTTCACCCGCGGACCCCGCAGTCGTTCCGATCAAGAGCTGTATCGAATCCGTAGGTACATGATCAAACTTCATCAGAGCCAATGGGGTCGCCCCGGAAAACCCGTCGAGTGGCTTTCCCGCAATCCACTCGGCCAGTGGCGCCGGTCTCAGGAACGGAGTAGCGAGCGAGGTGGGAATGAATTCGGCGAATCTTCCCGGGAGCATATAGGGCGTCCATGAGGTTATGGACGCAGGAAACGCGGCCTGAACGAAAGCTCGTCCCACGAGCGCGGGATTCATGACATTGAATCCAAGTCCGCCGAAGAGCATCTTGCCAACCGCAACGCATACGAAAGAGGCGACCGCGGCCATCCAGAGCGGAAATCCGGGAGGGAGCGTCAGGGCCAGTAACAGTGCAGAGATGACAACGCTCCAATCCCCTGTGGTAGGCGTTTTCCCAGACAAGCGGCAAATCAAGTTCTCGGTGAGGAGACAGGTGATGACGGAAACCGCCAGCAAGGCAAAGACGCTAATGCCGAACTGATAGACAGAGAAGGCGCAAATCGGAAGCAGCGCGTAAACGACGTTGCGCATGATCACCTCGACCGAAGGGCTCACTCTCAAATGAGGCGAAGCGCGCAGCTCCATATTTGGTATTGATTTACTCATGACGCTTTCGCCTTTTCTCGGTTGGCTGATTTCGCGATGCGGAAATACTGCACCAGCGGTATGCTTGACGGGCAAACGTAGCTGCAGCAGCCGCATTCGAAACAGTCATTAAGGTGAAAGGACTCCGCAATTTCCGCATAGCGGTGCTTGTAGGCCAACTTTCCCATGTTGCAGGGGTTTAAGTGCATCGGGCAGGCTTCGACGCATTTGCCGCAACTGATGCAGGGATGGACTCCTCGAGAGGTTTCGCCGCGCGTATCTTCCTCGGTGAGCACGAGAACGCCGCCGCACCCCTTTGTGATCGGAACATCAAGCGAGGAGATCGCGCTGCCCATCATGGGACCGCCGAGAATGAGATGCTGCGAACCCCCTTTTAGACCAAGCTGGTCCAGGATGAAGCGTAGCGGAGTTCCAATGGCCACGATGTAGTTGCCCGGCTTCTCGACGCCAGGTCCGGTGATCGTTACGACGCGCTCGATCACACCGCCGCCGACGGGAAGCAAGGCTCCGATCTCAGCCGTCGAAGAAACGTTGAATACCGCGAGTCCGACGGACGAAGGATAGCCCCCGGAGGGGATCTCCAAATTAAGCAAGGATTTTGCTAGCATCTTCTCTGCGCCCTGCGGGTACTTCGTTTTCACCGCTTTGACCGTGATCGATCCGTCGGCCGGGAGTTTTGCTCGGATCGCTTCGACTGCAGCGAGCTTGTTGTCCTCCGTTCCGATGATCGCTTTCTTGGCTCCCAAGGCTTTCATGAAGATACGCGTGCCCTCGATCAGATCATCGGTCTGCTCGAGCATTACGCGGTAATCCGTGGTAAGAAAAGGCTCGCATTCGCAACCATTGATCAGAACGGTTTCCACCGTGTGCTCCTTGGGGGGCGATAGCTTCACATGAGTGGGAAAGGCCGCTCCTCCTAGACCGACCAAGCCCGCGTCCTGCACGGCTTGAGTGATCTCTTGCGGTGTCATGGTATCCACATTACGCGTCTGATAGAAACGCATCTCTTGGCTGTCTCCCGGATAGACTTCAAGAATGATGGACAAGGTTCTCGGACCCTTCGCGGTGGGCATAAGGTCGATCTTCTTGATGACGCCTGTTGCCGGCGCGTGCAGGGGAACCGACATAAAGCCAGCCGCTTCGGCAATCGGTTCGCCGCGTACGACCTCTTGTCCTGGGCGGACGATCGGTACAGACGGAGCCCCCGCGTGTTGTGATAGAGGCAATATTAGTTCAGGAGCGAAAGGGAATCGCTGGATCGCCTTATCGGCGGTATACTGCTTGTTCTCTGCGGGATGGATCCCATGGGAAAACGTGCCCATGAACCACATACGCGGATCAATCAATCTTTTGTAGGCGGTAGTCATGCGGCATCGCTGGGCAACATGCGCGGAGCGTTCTCCCGAACGCGTTCGCGCGAGACGATTGCAAAACGCTCATGGCGGCTGGATGGGTTGAGGGTCATTGGAATTTCCCCGCCCGCTTAATAAGCTTATCTAGGCCTTTCTCCTTGGGGTTGACAGGGGTTCCGGGGTGGATACAGTGACCGGTGCACTTCTCTGCGGCTCGCACGATATCCTTAAAGGAGCCGGCCTTTGGATCCTTGACGAAGGCCTTTTTGCTTTCGTCGTACTCGAAGATTTTGGGATTGATATTAATGCATTCGTCGCAGGAGGAACACTCCGTCTTGTCAATCCATGCGGGCTCGAACCCATTTGATCCGACGGTTTTGGCAGCGGGGACGGGGGCCGCTTCCGGAGAGGCGGGCGGAGAGGCGGCTGGGTCGGCGATCGGATCGGCGAGCCCCGCAGCGGCGCTTTCTCCCGAAAGCATAGCCATGATGCCAGCGGCTAGCTTTTGAGCTGTTTCGCTGCGAACCTGCTGCGCGATCTGATCAGAGTCTACTTTGCCAACGAGTCCGGCGAGCCCCTTGATTGTATGCCAGAAACCAAGACGTTCTTCGGTGGAGCGAACCATCTCTTCAGCGACCAGCGCGCGCGCTAAATGGTTCTTCTTGTCGAGCGTCCAAATGTAGGGGAAAAGACCTTCGCGGTCATCTTCAGCCATCTGAATGAACTCTGAAAGCGGAACCATGTTCTCATTCCACGTATCACGAGGAGCCATACGGAAATGCTTGCGAAAACGCCCTTCCTGGACGGCGAAATCGGCGAATGTCATGGGGAGCTCCATTTGCTGTTGTCCGCCCTCGTCGTCGAGATATTCTAGATTGTAGATGGGCCAATCGTCGTCGATCGCTGGATTGCCTTCGAGATCGATGCAGTCCTCCCACGTTTCGCCCTCGTCCGGATCGAATCGCATGAGCGGGTAGGCCCGGGATTCAAGGGCCATTTTACTGCGATGAGCGGTGGCGTCGTCCGATACGCCGTGCTCGGGCTGGCAGACCGCGTATAAATTGAAAAGGGCCGGTCGCCGCGAATTCAAGCCGTCGATGAAACCCTCTATCATGTGGGTGTAGTTCGCGATATTCCCTTGAAAGATAAAGGCGGTTCTGTGGGCGGCTCCAATTAGGCTGATCTCTTTTCGGATTTCCATTTTGCCTTTCCATGCGGGACCATAGGGAGCCATATCGGAGACTTGTCCCACGAATCCGGAGGTGCAGGCCTGCCCGCCCGTGTTCGAGTAGACTTGCGTATCCAAAACCAGGATTTTCAGGGGCCGTCCCGCCATAAGCGCGCGTGAAAGATTCTGGAAGCCGATGTCATACATGGCTCCGTCGCCGCCGACCGCCACTACGGGCGGGCTAAGGAGAAATTCCTCGTCCGTGAAATCTCTCCAATTAAAGTGCGTTAACGATTTTTCAGCTTCCTGGAAGTTCACCTTTCCTTCAAGCTCGCTCTCCGCAAACCGGATTGCCTTGAAGCCATCTCCCATCGACCGCATATGCCCCTCGAACAATCCGAGCGAAACGGAAGTGGCATCTTGAAACAGATGATTGGACCACGGGAATGGATAAGGATTGTATGGATACGTAGATCCGTACACCGACGAACATCCCGTCGCGTTCATGAAACCCAGATTGGCCCTGCCGCTATTGCTGGGCCCTTCCTCGTAACGCCATTTCAAATCCTTAAGCTTGGCGAGGAGATCGCTCACCCAGGTTAGCCATTCTTGATCCAGAGGTGAACCTGCTTTGCCCTCGTCGAGGGCCTCGGCCAATTCCGAGAGTTTGAGGTCCTTGCCGCGGTGGCTTTCGACGGCCTGGTGAATGGCGCCGAGATTACCGATATCGACCGTGTCCGCGAGCTTAGATTTTATATGCTGCTCGAGGCGATGAATCAGGTCCGCGATTCGTTCGACCTGCTTTTTCACGCGACGCTGCATGAGAGCGGTGATCGTGCCGGTGAAAATGTGAAGAATCGACTTTTCCCCGCATCCCGTACACGCTCCGTCGCCGCATGACATCGATTGATAGACCGACTTGTCCATTAGCATGGTCTCAAGGGCGCCAATCTTTTCATCGATATCGTCAATCCGAATAAAGTCGGGCGGTGTCGTGGGGAGATCCAGCCAGTAGTCCCAATCTTTGCGTAGTTTATTTATGGATTCGTTCGTCTGATCGACCGAAGTCAGGGCCTCGTCATCGCAGACGTCCACGCAAAGCATGCAGCCTTTGCAGGTGTAGGGATTAACCGTGATGGAATAAAGCCCACCTGAACCGGGCTGGTTCTTTTCTCTTTGATCGTAATAGGGCTTAGTCAGCGAGAACTTGAATTCGCCCATGGATTCGCGAAACCATTCGAACTCTTGCTCGAGAGCTTCTGCATCCGTGGTCTCATCGGCAATCGTGTCCGTAATGGCTTGATCGAGCAGAGAATCGACATCGATGCTGTTGGAGCCGTTAGGGGCGGATGCCGCCGCTTTGCGTAGTTTCTTATCCACGACGCGAACGGCCCGAGGAAGAAGCTTCACGTCATGACCAGCGCGCTCTACTCGCTTGATCGTGGCGCTGAAGGCGTCTACGATCGGGAAGGCCAATCCGGGAATCGCGCTATCGGGACACACGGTGAAGCAATCGCTGCAAGCGGTGCACTTCGAGGGGTCCCATACCGGATGGTTGAAACGGATTTGAGTCATGTCTCGGTACACGCCTGTATTCGCAGGAATGAGACTCAAGGCATTGAAAGGATCGGCTAAGTTGTCGTTGGGACGCCCTCCGAGATAGAAGCTACCCGTTTGCTCCCAGAAGCGGTGAATGTCGGTTTTCGGATCATCGCTAACCGGTAGTCGCTTTAGCATGATGGGAAGATTTGTTTCCTTGCGAGGGCTGGCGCTGGCGGACGAGGAAGTGGACATGTCTGTGATTTCCACCAACTCGTCAAAACCCCGTCGAACGACACGCATATTGTCTTCCACGACACGGGCTCCTTTGCTGCCGAACTTCTTATCTACCTGTGATCGAATGGCTTCGAAGAGCGACGCTTCCGTCAGGTTGACGGTCTTCATGAGCGTCGAACCCGCGAAGAACGCGCCCTGGAAGGCGATCCCCTGCATGCGGAATTGCAGTTCGGGGTCCGTAGCTTCCTCACGAGCGATTTTAAAGGCGTCCAAGTAGAAAACCTTTATTTCGTTGGCGACTATATATTTCCGAGCGCCTGCGGGAATGGAATCCCATACCGCCTCGGCTGTCTCGAGATCGCTTTGAATAATGAATACACCGCCGTTCTTAAGTCCGAACAAAGGGTTCGAATGCTTGAAGACATTTGGATCGGGAGACAGTACTGCGTCGACAAATGAATATTCGCAATTGATGCGGATCGGTTCAGGCGCCGCCGATAGGTAGTAGGTGGTTGGCTGGCCCTTTTTCTCGGAGCCGTATTTGGGATTCGCCTTGATGTCGTATCCCAGCAGTTCGTAGAGAGTGGTGGCCAGGTTCTTGCCGGTTGTGATGGCTCCCCAACCGCCAACTGAGTGCATGCGCACGGTGATGGACCCTTTTGGGAGGAGGTTCGGATTCTCGCTTCCTTTAACGGCGAGTTCCTTGACATTGGGGTAGAGGCTCTGCAGCTGCTGCTGGTAGATCTCGTTCTTTGGCGTTGTCGGCTTGTCGTGCAGAAAGTCGATCGACAGATAGAAGAATTTCTTGCGCGGCCCATCGGGCAGCATGTTCTCAATCGCCCCTACGATCCCCTCGGGTTGCAGGTCTCGACTGCCCATGCCAAAGCAGCCTGAATACAAAAGCGGCACATCCTTTTCTTTTCGATAACTCTCGAAATCTGGATACGGAAGGTCGTGACCTTTTCCGCTCAGACCATTCTCCAGACACTTGCTCACCGTGGCTCGAATCTCGCGAATGAGTGGCAGGTCAGACGCTAGCGGCTGATCCGTTCTTTCAAGCACAGCCACCCCTTTGCGTCCCTTGAGGACACGGCCGACCAGATCGCCGGGGAAGGGGCGGAACATTGTCATATTCACGACCCCAATCTTAAGACCGCGCTCTTCCCGCATGTAGTCGACCACTGCTTCGGCGGTCCCCAATACGCTGCCTTGGCCAACGATGAGATAATCGGCATCGTCACAGCGATAAGGGCATACGCGCTGATATTCGCGTCCCGTCAACTCGGCGAACTCCGCCATGCATTGATTGGTGATTTCCTGTATGTGATCGAAGAAATAGGGGCGCTGCGCCGCGACTGACTGCATGTAGGCGTCCTGGTTTTGGACGGGCCCGGAAACCACGGGATTGTCCACGTCCCACAGAACGGGTATGCGCCTGCGCGTTTCGCCGTATAGGATTTTTTGGGACGGAGTCGGCGTATCGATGATATCTTCGGCTCGACCCAGGTACTCTTCGATCAATTCTCGTTCTGGCACGA
>JAJFLS010000512.1 GCA_021772595.1 Opitutales bacterium | reverse complement strand
GCGTTGATGATGCCGCCGGTCACGAAGAGAAACTTCTCTTCGGGGAATTTCTCGGCGAGGGAGGCTCGGAGACGCTTGACGTATTCCTTGACGCTGGTGGAGCGTCCGTCGTCTTCCATGTTGACGATGAGAAAGGCGGTGTCTGGTCCCGAGTTGGAGCTGAGAATAGTGGAGAAGCCCGCGCCCTTGCCGACGGGCAGACCGATGTTCGAAATGATCGTTTTGATCTCTTCTTGAGGAATGACGTCGGTGATGGCGTTCTCGATTCGCTCGACGAGTTTTTCTGTATTCTCCAAACGGGTACCAGGAGCAGTCTTGACGCGAATTTCGAAAGTGCCTGCATCGACATCCGGGAAAAGCTCCGTGCCCAAAGCTGGGAAGAGTAGGAAGCAAGCGGCGGCTCCGCCCGCGAGGATGATGATGGTCAGCGGGGCGGTTTTCAAACTGCGGCGAAGCAGATGCTCGTAGAAGCCGGAGGGCTTGGAGCTGCCTTCGTGGGAAGCGTGGTCGAGCTCTTTTCGAGAGAGTTTGTCTTTGCCGAGGAAACGGGCGCAGAAGGCAGGAGCGACAGTCATCGCGATCAAGTAGGAGGCTCCGATCGTCAGGCAGGCCGCCAGGGCGAGCGGGACGAAAAGGAACTTGATCATCCCCGTGAGAAAGAGGGCGGGGATGAAAACGGCGAGCGTGGTGATGGTGCCCGCCAACACCGGAGCGGCGACTTCGGTCGCGCCTTCTTGGGCGGCATCGGCAGCGTTCTTGCCCATGGCCCTGTGGCGCATGATATTCTCAACGACGACGATGCCCGCATCGACCACGGTGCCGACCGCGAGAGCGAGTCCACCGAGGGTCATGACGTTGAGAGTTTGGCCGGTGAAGAAGAAGCCCAGGATTCCGATGAGCAGGGAAAGGGGCAGCATGATGAGGACCGCGATTGAGGCCCGCAGCTTGCGTAAGAAGAATATGATTACAAGCGCGACTAGCAGAGCTCCCAACGCGACTTCGGTCTTGAGGTGTGAAATCGCTTTTCGGATATAGCCGGACTGGTCGCTGACTAGCGTGATCTCGGTTTCTTCTGGAATATCTCCGCGGCCTTTCATGAGCGGGATTTCCTTGGCCATGCCTTCGATAATTCGGTCGACGACTTGGATGGTGTTCTCGCCCGGTTCGCGGAGGAGCGGACAGTAGACAGAGCGCTTGCCGTTGACGCGGACTATATTGTATTGGAGGGCGGCATCGTCCTTGGTGTAGCCGATGTCTTTAATATAGATCGGGCGTCCGTCACGCACGGCGATGGTGACGTTGTCGATATCGGCTGGCTGCGGGAGAGTGTTGATCGGGTGGACTTGATAGTCGTAGTCGCCCAGCTTCAGAGTGCCGCCGGACATGACGAGATTCGACTTCTCGATCGCGTCGACCACGTCGGTGGGAGAAAGGTGATGAGCGGCGAGTTTCATCGGATCGACGTAGATCATCATCTGGCGGAATTTCCCGCCGAAAGGGTGGGGGATCTGCACGCCAGGGAGGCCGCCGAGCTTGTTGCGGACGGCGTAGTAGCCGATCTTGTACATCTCGGTTTCGGTGAGCGTCTCGCCGCTGATGGCGGCCAGCATGACCGGCAAGTTGGCCGGCTCGCTACGGAGAGTGAACGGCCATTCGATGCCCGGCGGCAAGTGGAACATGTCGCTCGCCTCCATGTTGACGATGTCGTTCATGGCCGCCGAGGGATCGGCCCCGGCTTGGAAGGTTACCTTGATGATGCTGGCGCCCGGCATGGTGCGGGACTCGATGGACTCGCGCTTGCCGGCGAGGGTCAGGGCGCGCTCGACGCGGGAGGTGACTGACTTCTCCATCTCGCCCGTGGGCAGGCCCGGGTAGGAGAAGAAGCTGACGATGACCGGCTTCTTGAAGTCGGGCAGGATGTCGGCGGGGATTTTGCCGACGACGGCGAAACCAAGAAAGCAGAGGCCCAGGACAATCGACAGGATTGTGAACGGGCGTTTCAGCGCGAATGTGACTAAGTTCATTTAAAGTGGGGAGGGAAAAGGTTTGAAGCGTATCCGATATCTTGTGGCAGCGTTTCTGATGGGAAAGGAAAGCGCTCGCTCGTTGACGGCGGCGAGCGGAGCGGCGGCGGTAGTTAGCGTACGACTACGCTGTCGCCGTCTTGGAGGCGTCCGATTAGGTTGCCGACGATGCGTTCGTCGCCTTTAAGCCCGGAGAGGATCTGCAACCAATTGCCGTCGTCGAGGCCGAGAGTGACGGTAGTCTTGGTTATGGTGTTGTCGCTCGCCAGCACGTAGACGTGAGGGGGGCCGTCGAAACGGACGCTGCCGGCGGGGAGCAGCAGGGCGCTTGGCTGGCTTTCGAGGACGATCTTCATCTCGCCATAGAGCCCGGCGATGAGGGCGCCGTTTGCGTTGTTGATATCGACTTCGGCTCGCATGGTGCGAGTGCTCGGGTCGAGGGCGCCGGATGTGCGAGCGATGGTGCCTTGAAAGGATTTTCCGGGGATGGAATTGAATGTGAGAGTGGCGGCGTCGCCGACGTCGAGCCAAACGGCCTCCGACTCGGGAATGTAGGCGATGGCTCGGAGCTTGGATACTTGGGCTACGCGCATGAGTGGCTGGGCGTCGCCTTTGCTGGAAGTGGCGGAGTAGACGAGGTCACCCGGATCGACCGTGCGGTAGGTGACGATGCCGTCGAAAGGGGCCTTGATGGTGGCGTATTCGACGAGGGCCTGGATTTCCTTGAGTTCGGACCGGGCGGCGGCGAGGCCGCCGGAAGCGGCCGCTGTTTGGGCGCGGGCGGTTTCGAGGCGCTGGACGGATTCTTGGCCGACTTTCGCGTTGAGCGAGCCTTTGGCTACGAGGGCGGCGATGCGATCGGCTTCGGACTCGATGGCCGCGAGGTTGGCTTCGGCGGCGCGTTTGGCGTTTTCGTATTGGATCAGCTGGCCTTTGAGCCCGGCGACTTGCTGTTTCATCTCGGGAGCGGAGATGCGGAAGAGCGGCTGGCCGGCCTTCACCTTCGAGCCGATGTCGACCAGGACGGCGTCGACGTAGCCGGTCACCTTCGCATTGAGATCAGCCTCGTGGAAAGCCTCGATGCTCGCTGGCTGGGTGGTGGTGCGTTCGAGAGGGCGCTTTTCCACGTTTACGACGGTTATGCTAGGCGCGGCGAAGGCTTCGAGGGAAGCGATGCTCAGGCCAAGGGCGAGAATCAAACGGAGAGGGTCGAGTTTCATAGGATGGGCGGTTGCTCGTTTTTGGAAAGAGAGATAGCGGGAAAGAGAGAATCGAGAAGATGGGCCGCAAGTCCAGAAACTTAGGGAGCTAATTGCGCTTGATGGATTTCTGGCGGTTTTGCGTGGTGTTGTTTACTGGGGCAGGGACTCTCTTGGACAGGGGATAGTGCTTTGGGCTTGCGGATCGAA
>JAJFLS010000511.1 GCA_021772595.1 Opitutales bacterium | reverse complement strand
CGGAGAGAATCGGGCGAACGTCGTTGTTGAACGAAAGCGCGTCGGATTCGTCTGCGTACGCGGCGAGGGGAACTATGCACAGAGCTATCAGTCTCTGAATACGTTGTTTTCTAAGCCTCGATCGGTCCATTAATTCGATTGAAAGTTGTATCGGCGTCCAAGCTGCAGGGAATCTCGGAACATTCTTTTTGCAGCAATCGAGCATGGGAGAGAAAAATGGATTGTCGATGAAATCCAAACGGCTCGCGAATCGACAAAAAACACGTTTCCGATCAATTAATCCTAGCCGAAGGAGCAGGATCGATTCAATGTGGTCTTTCCCGATTTTTAATTGGATCGGGGAGAAATCGAAACGCGTGTCACCTCCCCATTTTCCTCAAAATTCGCCCTGCATGACCTATCTCATTCGACTTGTCTCAAAATTCCGCAGCGCATTCTTGGCAGCGTCTCTGGTGATTCTGGCAAACCTCTCGGCCCAAGACGCATTCGAACTGAAGGACGGCGACCGTGTCGCGTTCTTGGGAGGATCGTTTTTCGAGCGGGCGATTCGGTACGGACACATCGAGACCGCGCTCGCGACTCGCTGGCCGGACCGGGATATCGTTTTTCGCAATCTCGGCTGGTCGGGCGACAATCCCGAAGGGCGAGCCCGAGCGTTTTTTGGTCCGATCGAAGAGGGTTTCGAAAACCTCCAGACGCATGTCGCCACGGCCGATCCGACCGTGATTTTCGTCGCTTACGGAGCGATGGCTTCGTTTGAAGGTAAAGCGGGCGTGGGTCGATTCATTCAGAATCTGAATACGCTATTGGACGACCTGGTTGAACCGGATGTTCGGCTCGTGATTCTCTCTCCCGCTCCACACGAGGATTTGGGGGAACCGCTTCCGGATCCGGACTTGCAGAATCGAAATCTCGCTGTTTACACGGAGGCTTTGCGCTCGCTCGCTCAGGAACGAGGCGCGTATTTCGTGGATCTGTTCAACACTCTCGAAACGCGATCCAAGGCGCGGGAAACGAAAGCGATCACCGACAACGGTATCCACCTCAACGACTACGGCTATTCGCTCGCGGCGGAGAGGATCGTTCAAAGCCTCGCCGAATCATCTAACGCGAAGCGGCTTTCGCTGGGGAAAAACGGAGAGCCGAAGCAGGCCGATGGAGTCGTTCTGCTGAAGTCCGATAAACAGGACGGCGATCTTTCCATCGAATTGAGGGACGATCGCTTGAGTCTTTCGCCGCTTGGGGGCGACTATTCCCAGAATCTCACGCTCGCGTTCCAAAGCCTGCCGAGAGGAGATTATTCGTTGGAGTACGAGGGGAGGGCCATAGCGACGGGAAGTGCCCAGATGTGGAAGCGAGGCATCCAGCTTGCCTGGGAGCCGTCCAATGATCAAGCGACGGAGCTTCGCGAGACGATCAAGAAAAAGAACAGGCATTTTTTCCATCAATGGCGCCCGCAAAACGAAACCTACCTGCGCGGATTCCGAAAACACGAGCAAGGGCAAAACGCCGCGGAGATCCCGATGTGGGACGCCTACATTGAGGCGGAGGAATTGAAGATAGCGGAGCTTAAGAAGCCCAAGGCATATCGGCTCGTGCTGATAAAGACGGAAGGCGGTGAGGGATGAACAAAGCGAGTCCCCAGGTAGGGAGGAACGGCTCGGTCCTCCATTCGAGTTGGCCATTTCGGAGGACCGGGCCGGTCCTCCCTACCATCGCCGCATTCGCTCTTTTCGTATCCACATCATGGGCTCAGCGGGCGTTGACGGATATTCCGAATTCGAATCCGGCCTATCAGCTCAGTCTTTTGAATCCGGCGGAAGGATTTGAGATCTCGCTGTACGCATCGGATCCGCTGATCGATAAGCCTTTGGCGATTAGTTTCGATGCGAAAGGACGCCTCTGGGTTGCTTGCACAAAAACCTATCCGCACATCAAGCCGGGCGACTTGCCTTCGGATAAAGTTTATCGGATCGAGGATACCGATGGAGACGGCGTTGCGGACAAGCGGACAGTATTCGCGGATGACTTACTTATTCCGACGGCCGTTCTCGCTACGCCCGATGGGGTGTATGTGGGGAATTCGACAGAGCTCATGTTCTACGAGGATAAGGACGATGATGGCGTTGCGGACAACGAGCGCGTTGCGCTTTCCGGTTTTGGCACGGAGGACACGCACCACATTATCCACACGCTTCGAGCGGGCCCAGCGGGCCGAATCTATTTCAATCAGTCGGTCTACATTCACTCATATGTGGAAACCTCAAGAGGGATCCGCGAGCTTAAGGCGGGAGGCGTATGGCGGCTGCGTCCTGAAACGATCGAGCTCGATATTTACTCGCGCGGATTGTGGAATTCGTGGGGGCACCAATTCGATGAGTGGGGGCAGAGCTTTCAGTCGGACGGAGCGGGCTTCCAGGGGATTAGCTATTCGTTTCCCGGAGCGGTCTTTGTGCAGGCCGTGGGATTCGATCGGTACATGATGGGACTTAATCCGGGTCAACCGAAATTCAGCGGCTTGGAGTACGTTGCGAGTCGACAGTTTCCAGATGAGTGGCAGGGGAGACTGATAACCTGCGACTTTCGGGGCAATCGAATCAGCTCGTTCAAGCCGGTCGATTCGCAGAGCGGTTTTCTATCGATTCAGCAAGAGGATCTAGTCACCAGCACGCACGGCGCCTTTCGTCCCATCGATGTTCAGCTGGGACCGGACGGAGCGCTATATGTGGCAGACTGGTACAACCCGATCATTCAGCATGGCGAGGTCGACTTTCGAGATGAGCGTCGCGATAAGGAGCATGGACGTATATGGCGCATCGCGGCGAAGGGCCGCCCGATGGTTGAGCGACCGAATCTTGTCGATGCGTCGGTTGGGCAGTTGCTGGATCACTTGAAGTCACCAGAGTCTTGGACGCGGTCGCAATCGAAACTATTGCTCAAGCATAGGGGTGCCGATGCGGTCCTGCCGGAATTGAAGCGTTGGGCGGGGCGATTGGATCCAGGCGATCCTAGTATAGACCGATACCAGCTGGAAGCGCTTTGGGTCAGCCAGTCGTTGAGCAAGCCGGATCCGCGTTTGATCGAAACGCTTCTCGATTCGAAGGACTTCCATGCTCGCGCGGCGGCTATCCGCGTACTCGAGGAGCATCCCGAGCGGGTCGTGCAATCCTATGAGTTTCTGGAACGGGCGATCGTGGACGAGCACCCGCGCGTGCGGCTGGAAGCGCTGCATGTTTTGCGAGTGCTCGGCGGCGGGAAAGCGGCTCGAATGGCGTTGCATGTTTATCGCGATTCGATGGACGAGGCTACTGATATCGCGCTTTGGAAAACGGTCAACGATCTGGAATCGGACTGGCTGCCCGAGGCGGAAGAGGATCCGCTGTTTTTTGGTGAGGATGCGAGCAAGCTGATTTACGCGCTCCGTAGTCTCAATCGTTCGGATGCGCTAGCCCCTCTTGTCGCGCTCTGGAAGTCTGGCGGGATCGACGATTCCGCGACGGTCGATGCCTTGCGCCTTTTAGGCGAACTCGGAGCGCCGGCAATTTTGAAAGACGTACTCAAAGAGTCGGTACAACGGAGCCGAAAGGGATCGCCGGGAGTCGCGGAGATTCTCGATGCGTTGCAGCGTTCGGCTTCGGAGCGGAAACAGATGCCACAAGCGGAAATCGATGATATCGAGGCACTTTTGACGGACGAATCCGAAGTTGTCCACGTGCGTATCGCGAAGCTTGCGGGTATGTGGAAAGTGACCGAAGCGGTGGACTTGCTTGAGGAGATTGCGGGGAATGAACAAACGAATTCGGCCTTGGGCGAAGCGGCCGTAGAGGGCTTGGCTCTGATGGAGTCGACCGAGTCGCGGCAGGCTTTGTCGCGTCTCGGAGACGAGAGCAAGCCGTTTGCGATTCGACTGCGATCGGTTGCGGGATACGCGCGTTCCTCCCCCAGGGCCGCCGCGCCGATGGTGGTGTCGACGCTTGCCGCAGCGAAGCCGGGCGATGACGTTAGGCCTCTCTTTAGGCCCTACTTGGCGAAATCGGTCTTTGCGTCGTTCTTATCGGAAGCCCTGGAGGGCGCGACGATCGACGGGCAAGTCGCGACGGAAGCATTGCGACTGTTCGGCTCGGTTTCCTTTAATACAAGCGCGCTGCAAGAGTCCGTAGAGGATGCGGCGGGAATCGAGCCGGTGGACCAGGCGATGGACGCGGCGCAGATGGCAGCGTTTCTTGAATACACGAATGCGAATGGCGACGCCAGTAGAGGAGAAGCGATCTATCGTCGTGACTCCTTGCTTTGCGCGACTTGTCACGCCATCGGCGGCGCGGGCGGTTCATTGGGGCCGGATTTGACCAGCATTGGAGCAAGCGCTCCGATGGATTATATTGTCGATTCGCTTCTGCAGCCGCAAAAGCAGATCAAAGAGGGCTATCATGTGGTTAGTGTGACCAAGAAGGATGGAACTTCGCTTGTGGGAACGCTGGCGAAAGAAGACGCTCAATCGCTCACACTGCGCGACATGTCAGATCGGCGAATACTAGTATCTAAAAGCGAAATCGCTTCCAGAACTATAAGTCCGGTGTCGCTCATGCCGCCTGGCTTGACGGCTCCGCTTCGCAAAGACGAGTTGGCTGACTTGGTCGCGTTTTTGTCGCAGATCGGGAAGGAAGGGGACTATAAAGTCTCTTCGAAACGCCAGGCGCGAACGTTTCTGTATTTGGATGACCAGGACGGAAATCGTGGATTTGCGGACATTTTGCGTCACAAGCCTTTGGGTTATGTTACTTCGGATGATCCTTTGTTCGACTGGCTTCCTTCCTATGCTCAAGTCGATGGAACACTCCCACTGAATGGAATTCCTGCTTTGAGGCTTCATCGCGATGGGTACCATTATCTGCGTTTTCGGGTGGATGTTCGGTCGGGTGGGGCAGTGGGGCTGTTCTTGGATGGGCCGGATGGATGTCTTTTTTGGGCTGGCAAAGATAAGGTAGAATCCAAGGAGAATCGATTCGAGTTCGATGCGGATCCCGGGGTACAGGTGA
>JAJFLS010000052.1 GCA_021772595.1 Opitutales bacterium | reverse complement strand
GTTTCGAGCTTCGCCATGTTTTCATCGATATTGGCAATCATCCCGTATAAGTTGGCGGGTACGTCTACGCCATTATAGATCCCCACATCCGCGTAGGGTTTCGAGTATTCAACATCGACCCAATTCGGCACATGCGGCGTATTGGTAGGCAGGTATAGAAAGAACGGCTTATCCGCTTCTTTTTGTTCCTTGATCCACGCCATAGCTTCGTTAAAAAAAATGTCGGTGGCGTACCCTTCGTAGCGCTTTTCGGTGCCGTTGTGTTTCAGGTAAGGATCCCAATAAGTGTTGCCGAAGTGGTCTGCCAGGGAGGTGATTCCCCAGGCCGGATGGTGCAGGGTTTCCTGAAAACCACGGTCCTGCGGTCGATGCGGATAGCTGTCGCCTAAATGCCACTTCCCAAAATGCCCTGTCGCATACCCTGCTTCGGCGAAGTACTCGGGCATGAGTTGGATACCGTTCCCCATCATAGAGCGGCCCTGGCATACGGCTGTCGCGCCGTTTCGCATGGCATCCATGCCAGTCATTAACTGACCGCGCGTTGGAGTGCACATGGGAGCCACGTGAAAATCGGTCAGCCGTATGCTCTCGGCATGCAACTTATCCAGGGATGGTGTCTTCAAAAGCGGGTTTCCGTGGCATCCATAATCTCCATACCCCTGATCGTCTGTGAGGATGAGGATAACATTTGGACGGTCCGCCGCGAATCCAGAAGAAAGCGCCACAAAAAACGCAAGAACCAGGCTAAAGTAATAATTAGTCTTCATCATAAATACTCCCCATTTGCCATGCATCGAGTGACGCTAGTTTTGCTCCATTGCCTTGAGCTCTAAGCGATACGCCGAGGCTATCTTCTCGCCCCGGATAGACGCGAGCGGCTACACATGCTTTTCCGTTCACGAAGACTTCGACTATGCTGCGGTCGATGAAAATATGAAGCTTTATCGGTTCGCCCTTTCCTCGTTTGAAGCTATCGCTTTCTGGAGGGCGTGAGGCGGCTTGGGGAAGTACGGACGAGCGTGTGTTGTCGAGTGTGACGACGGTTTCGTACATAACCGCGCGTGCACTCCGACGCGCTTTCATTTCATCCAATCCAAACAGGCGTGGATTGTAGCCGCGCTCAGGCTGAATGATCAGGCGTGTGCGCTCCTCGCCGCCGGGCGAGCGCAGTAGCTCGATCTCGATGTTTTGAGCAGATTGCGGGTCGATCTCGGCGATGAGCTCCATGGTGTTGCCTTTGATATTCTTCAGGACCACCTCCTCGTTGGCAGGCAGCGCGAGGTTCTTGATACGCTGGCGTTTACCGCGCAGTGAAGCATAGTCGCCAGCAGGTTCCTGGCGGATAGGATCAAACCCATCATCGGGGGCCAGCGTTATCCGCCGTGGTAGCGACATGAGCTGGTTCCAGCCCTTGCTCGGGAAACCCGGATTCATGTTGAAAATGACATTGATTCCACCCTTGCCATCGGGATAAGCGGACGGAGCGTGCACCCCACCCGGCCCGGATGCGCCGTGGTTGAAGTTGCCGCCATCGGTCGCCAAGAATTTCATGCGTTCCTTGTCGAGGTCACCGAGGAGCCACTTGCCGCCGCTTGTGTGGCTGTAGTGAATAAGGATATGTTTATCGTCACCAATCGGCCAGAAATAGGGGCAGGCTCCGTCGTCTCCCACCATGCCGTAGCGGTCGCCTTCGAGGAATTGATGAAGGTACTCCCAGTTCGCCAGGTCAGTCGAGCGGTGGAGATACTCTGCGCGGACGCTCTTTCCGCCGGGACCATCCGCAGATTGGCCCGCAGTAAGCGCGTAATAGTAGTCGCCCACTTTCCAGATCGATGGATCGAAAATGCGGTTCGGCAGAGGCGGCGGACCGGCAACTGATTCAGGAATCACAGCTTGGCCAGTGACCTTCTCCCAATTGAGCAGAAGGGGGTCGCTGGAGGTCGCAACCATCGAGCCGACTTCTGTTCCGTGATACATGGCGATGGCTCGATCCTCCTCGATGTAGACGGTTCCAGAAAAGCACGCTCGTTCCGGGTCGGGATAGATGGCGTAGGGAAGATCGCGCCAGTGGATCAAATCGTCGCTGATGGTATGCCCCCAATGCTGACGTGGATCCTCAGGCGGATAACCCTGGTAGAACATGTGCCATTTGCCATTCCAGAAACTAAGGCCATTGGGATCGTTCAGGCGGTTTTCAGGACTACTGAAATGATAACGAGGATAGTGCGGATCCTTTAGCAATTCCGCTCGCGAAACGCGAAACCGCTCCAGCAAAGGATTTGTCGCCAGCTGCTTTTCCTGTTCTTCCAAGTTGTTCGAAAAAGAAAACTTAGGGACCGGGGATGCGTTTTTTCCCGGCGCAGTCTGCGCTTCAGCCACAGTTGCAAAGAGGAGGGCTAGAATCGCGTAGAGACGCAGAGGCACTAAGGTTGCTTTCATAAGGCTTGATCCTTTGGTTGATTTAGAATGCTTTTTCGATTGTATCCAATACTTAGTAGCAGTAACGCCATAGTTGCGAGAGCTAATATCGGAACCATTTTTAATCGCAGGTTCACAATCACTTATTTCTTCGGTAAAATTTGAAGGTCCCTCGAAACGCAATCGATAAGATTATCAGGTAATTCAGGAGTCGCTCCGTGTTGGGAACAGACATGGGCTGCGACCTTGTTTGCGTTTTCATTGAGTTTCGCAATTGGCAATCCATCTAACAGTCCAACGCACAGAGTCGCTGAAAAGGAATCCCCTGCTCCAATCGTGTCTTTCTCTTCGACGGCAATGCCGCGGTGTTCGTCTCGCCCTGAATCATCGATGAGTATGCTTCCTTCCGCGCCACGCGTATAGGCGATGAGCTTCAAACCGAAACGATGCTTTAATTCGAATAGCTGATTTTCAGTCGAACCGCTTAGTGAGAACGCGCTTCTTAAGACAGGAAGCTCCTCGTCACTTAGCTTTAAGAGGTTGGCTCGTTGGAGCGACTCCTCTATGGATTCAACTGAATAGAAATCCTGTCTAAAATTCACATCGAACAACCTCAAGGCACCCGGCCGCATACGATCCAAAAATCTGTAGATGGCGGATCTAGTAAGAACACCTCGCTGAGCCAAGGTACCAAAACAGAGCACATCGACTCTAGGCGCCAACGCCACAAGTTCTTCGGAAAGGGAAAGGAAATCCCAGGCCGCTCCATCGCAGACCTCGTAGGCGGGTTTGCCTTCATCATCCAAGGTAACTTTGACCTCTCCCGTTTTATGTAAATTATCTTTGGATACATACGCCGTATTAATCCCCCAGGCTTCGAGCAAAGAGATAGTCTCATCCCCCAATGCGTCGTCACCAACTCGACTCACCGGAAAGGCGTCCAGGCCGAGTTGAGCGCAATGCCGCGCGAAATTGAAAGGAGCACCGCCGAGTTGCTTACCCATTGGAAGCACGTCCCAGAGCAATTCTCCTAATCCAACTGCGATTGGCCTATTTTTTGTCATCGAAATACAATTTTTCCGAGATGGGGTTTCATTTCTTTTGGAGAGACGCTATTTCTAATCTCCATTCTTCTTCATGTGGACAACTCTGCATTAGTTTCCCTTCAAGACTGGGCCAACACCCTGGGGATTACGGGTTCTAGGCTTATCAATTTGTCTGGCTCCCTGGAGCAGCTGGCTTGGATCGAACTGCAAAACCTCTCCATCGGAAAGCGACTTGATGCTTAAGTTCTTAATTTCAACGCGGTTGGGGTTGCCCCTGTGGAGTTGTATGGCGAGTAAGCCCTCGAGGGCTCGTCCAGCTTCGTGGTAGTCGGTCAGCTCGGAGGTGATTTGGCCGTTTACTTTGTGGATCAGGTGGTTCCCTCGAGCAGTTACGCTGTATTCATTCCACTGGGACACATTCACTTTCACTGGCTCGTGCTCGGAGACTAACCAGCGATTGCCCGTGGCATCCAGGACAACCTTCTTCCCATTCAGCCCAAAAATACCTCTGCCTTTTTCCTCGTAAGTCATGCCGGTGTGCTCGACCGCGGGATGGATATCGCATTGATAGCCTGAGATAGCCCAGGGACCAACCTCTGGGAGTTGACGACTGCGATACTGAATACCTGAATTGTTATCGCCAACGACCCGGACTCTAGCCCGTAGCTCAAAGTCTTTTACCGTTCCGCCTCTCCAGATAAGAAAACTGTTGTTTTCCATTGAGCCAGGCCCCGTGCACGTTCCAACCACAATTCCATTCTCGACTTTCCAAAGGGCCGGATCGCCATCCCATCCGGACAGGTCCTTGCCATTAAACAGAGACATAAAGCCATCCCCATGTTTTGCAGATAGACTCGCAGTGCGGGTTGAGCTTCCCCGACGGTACGCTTGAAGCGCAATTCGCATATCAGCGGCGACTTGGGGATGATCTCGGATGATGTTTGTCGTTTGATACGGATCCGTCTTCAGGTTGTAGAGCTGGTCCTTCGGGGCGTTGGAGCGAATGGTTCCGTCCGATGTGACATCGCTGTTTTTGCTTTTGGTGTGAGCGACTGCCCAGGGACCACCCCGTTGCGAAGTTCCGATTCCACCACTGCCGTCACCTTGGGAAGAGATGTAGATCCATTTGCCCTTTCGGAAGCCGGTGCTTTTCTCTTCTCTTGGAAGAAGCACCAAATGATCGCGAGCCGATTCATCCGGTTCTCCCAGGATGGTATCCAGTTGGTTGAAGCTGTCCAAGCCTTCATCGCTTTCAAGATCCCGATCGAGCAGAGAGGCGAATGAGGCCAGCAAATCCAAATTCGATAATAGGTGATTAGAAGAGCTTCCTGCCTGAACCTTACCGGGCCAACGGGCAAGAAAGGGAACCCGATGTCCGCCTTCCCAGACACCGAACTTGAAACCAAGCAAATCACCGTTCTGCTGGTGACCCAAGGCCCAAGCCTGTTTACCACCCAGGTTGAACATACCGCCGTTGTCACTGGTGAAGACCACCAGGGTGTTATCTGTCAGATCCAATTCATCCAGCGTATCCAGGATTTCACCCACCATCCAATCCAGCTCATGAATAAAATCGCCATACATCCCTGCCTGACTTGTGCCGACAAAGCGAGGATGAGGAGTAAAGGGATGATGAATCTGCGGTGGCGCGTAGTAGAAGAAGAAAGGTTGGTCCCGATCTTTCCGAATCCAATCAACCGCCTTTTCACTGAAGAGCGTTCCGGTCATGCGGTTGTCGTAGAGCCCATGCGCCTTAGTTGCCCCCTCGAATCGATTCGTTTGCATGCGACCGACTTCATCGAAGGGATAAGGCAAGGGTCCGTCGTCTTTCCGTTCGACTAAGGGATCGGCAGGGTCCCATCCATAAACCCGATCATTTTCGATATATACATAGGGATTGGCACTGTTGTTGGAGGAGAGGCCGAAATAGTAATTAAATCCAATTTCCAACGGTCCAGGCCGCAGGGGTTTATTGAAATCAGCTTTTTTCTTCCCGAATCCAAGATGCCACTTGCCTACGGCAGCGGTATCGTAGCCTGCCTCGTGGAAA
>JAJFLS010000510.1 GCA_021772595.1 Opitutales bacterium | reverse complement strand
TAAATATATTTTCGAAAGACCCTATTCATCAGCTACTTATGAAAAAGCATACAAGAGATTCAAATGTTGATATTTCTAACCAGTTGATATTCAAGGACCTTTAACTGGACACTAGTGACCGAATTTATTGGCTTCATCGCGATACTCGGAACGGCAAGCATCGTCATCGCCGGCATTATCGTGATGGACGGCACGGATAAAAGCCTCCCGCACGCGATTCGATCCAGCATTTTCCAAACCGTATCGATCATGACGACTACCGGTTTCGCGACCGAGGATTTCGCCAAATGGTCCTCCCTCCCGCAGACGCTTCTACTCGTGCTGATGATAATTGGCGGCTGTTCCGGATCTACCGCTGGTGGCATAAAGGTGGCCCGCCTCGCGGTCGCCGTGCGTCTCTCTCTCGTCACGATCGAACGCTCTTTCCGGTCGCGCGTAGTCCGGCAGATCCGCATGAACGGTCGCGTGCTCAGCGAGCGAGCGACCAACGAGATCATGATGTATCTTGTCCTGACCGGAGCGATCTTCCTCCTTTCCATCCAAATCTTGTCTCTGTTTGAAACCTACTTTGAGATGGACACCAATTTGAGCGCGGTCCACGCCTGTTTCTTCAATATCGGTCCCGGATTTGCGGAGGTCGGCCCCACCAAAACCTACGCTCCGTTCCATCCCTACTCGAAACTCTTCCTTTCGCTGCTGATGATAATGGGACGCCTCGAGCTCTACGCGATCCTCGCCCTATTCGCCCCCGCCATGTGGAAGCGCTTCGAGTGAGGCGAATCCGCCGAAATTGTAGGAACCTGTCCTTGACCCCGGCTTGTCGGTGGCTTGCAGGCGATTATCCTCCCGATTTCGACAGGACAATATCGCTTGCAAGCAAGCTCCTACAATATGGGATGCATCCGAGACGCAAAAAAGCGCGTCCCTTTTCAGAGACGCGCTGGAAAAATAATTTGCGTTGTTCTTAAGCGGCAGACTTTTCGACTATTCGTCGCCGTCTTCCCCGATAGCCTCAACGGGGCAACCCTCGAGAGCTTCCATACAAAGATCGATGCCTTCCTGCGTTGCAGGTTGCTTGTGGACAAACGAAAAAGCTTCGTCGTCGTTCCGGGTAAAAAAGTCCGGAGCCGTTTCACGACAGAGATCGCAATCGATGCATTGCTCGTCCACGTAAAATTTGCCGGCAACGTTATCTGCCCACTTTTCTTCTTTATCTGCCATAGTAGGCGTATAAATTCTATATGCCTACGGTCTGTCAAGCGAGAGCGGCCAGATTTCGGCGAATTCGGCCAGATTTTTCGCTAAAATGACGGCCAAAAGGGCTGTAGCCGAGCCGTTTTATGGTAGGGCTGCTTATCCCTAAGCAGCCGCAACCACAGATCCCCAATTCCCGGCGGACTAAGGATAGTCAGCCCTACCTTTTTGCTATCGAGCACTTCAAAACAGCTCTTCGATCTCGTGCAAGGTCCGCTCCAGCGCGCCTTTGCTGTTCACCGCCCAGCGTTTCTGGTTTTCGGCAATTCTAGCCCGAGCGTCCTCATCCAGACTGAGCTCGACCAACCTCATGGCCATCTCTCCCGCATTCGCTATCTGCTCGGCCGCTCCGTGGGCGAGCATGCCGTCCCGGATGCTCCGAAAATTGCTCATCCCCAAGCCGAACACGACCGGCACACCAAGCAAGCCGCACTCGATCGGCGTCTGCCCTTCGCGGTGCGGCGGGAGGCTTTTTCCGACGAACGCCAGATCCGCAAGCTGCGTCAACATCCGCAACTCGCCGCTCGTGTCGCCCACCAGAATATCAACCGGCTCGCTCGAGTCCCCTTCCGACTTGAAGCAGTACGCGAGTCCCTTCGCTTCACTTTCAAGTAACGCCCGAATCTCGCCCCGCCGCTCCGCATGACGCGGAACCAGCAAAAGCCTACAATCCGGAAGACGCGTCCGCAGCTCTCGAAACGCCTCCAGCAAAACCTCCTCTTCCCCCGGCCAAGTCGAGGAGCCCAGCAAGACGAATCCGTCGCCCAACCCGAGGGATTTTTTCATCTGCGCCCGCTCGCCTGCATCCAGAATCCTTCCGATCGACACGTCGACTTTCAGATTGCCAGTCACGGCGATTAATCCACGGTCGATCCCGATCGCCTCGAAACGATCCGCATCTTGCTCGGAAATCGCCAGGACTCGATTCACGCGGCTCAGATGCTTTCTGAATAGAAACGAAATCGGGCGCGCGTATTTAAAAGATCGGTCGGACAGTCGGCCGTTGATCAGTACGATCGGTATCCCGAAATTGTGGGCCTGCTGCATGTGCTCCGGCCAAAGCTCCGTCTCGGCGCAGATCGCCAAGTCAGGCCGCATCATTTTCCAGACCCTTCGGGTGAACGGCCAGAAATCCAGCGGGAAGAAACAGATCCTGTCGCAGATATCCGAATACTTGTCGGTCGCCAGCTTGTAGCCAGTAGTCGTGGTCGTCGTCAGCAAGATCTCGACCCGATCGTCCGCCGCCAATTTCCGCAGGAACGCTTCGATCACCAGCATTTCTCCGAGACTTACCGCTTGTATCCAAACGCGATGCTTGTCCTTCGACTTGGGCCAATCTTCGACTCCCATGCCGAAACGCATCGCGAACGCGTCCCGGGAGTCGCCGCGACGCTTCATCTTCAGTAAGTACTTCGGAGAAAGAACCAGCGCAATCGGCGCGAAAATTAATCTATAGATCCATATAAACAACAACCGCTTAGAATCGCGCTTACCCCGCGATGGCAAGCCCCCACTCGTCCCCCGACGTCTTAATCTTCGTCCTCGTCATCGTCATTGTCTTTGTATTCCTCTCCCAGACCGAGACGAAGAGACTGTTTAGTATGTCAGTTCGGCGAATCGTTGGAATGGGAAGGCGCCGTTTGCTACCCTGAAACTACTTTCAAATAGGTAGCGTTCGGGCGCCGCCCCGA
>JAJFLS010000509.1 GCA_021772595.1 Opitutales bacterium | reverse complement strand
CACAAAGATTAGAACAATGAATTTTTTCCAAACCAGAGTTACGATCACTACAAAGCAATTTGTTGAAGTTGCTTCCTTCGTGTCGCTTCGTGCCCTTCGTGGGAGAATATCAAATTTCACTTTTTCGGAATGAACGATTTTGCTTCTCTAGTTCAGTATTCCATAGCGGCTCCGATTGTCGCGGCTTTTTTAACCTTGTTCGTTCGAAACTGGGGTCGGCCTGCGATTCAGATCGTGAGCGTGGCGGGGTTCGCGGCGCCGATGGTCTTCGCTCTTTTTCTGTGGGGCTTGTATGATCCGGCGACTCCGGGCGGCTACGCGTTTGTCAGCGAAATGGATACGGGGTTGAGCATCATTGGAGTGAGTCTTCACTTGGGTCTCAACGGCGTGGGTTTGCCGCTTTTCGTGATGGCTTCCGTGGTCGGTTTGGCGGCGGGGCTCTATGCGGCGCAGTCAAAGGCGGAGAATCTGCCGCGCTATCTGTTTTGCCTGTTGATTATGCAGGGCGGGCTAATGGGAGTGTTCGCGTCGATCGACGTGTTCTTCTTTTACTTTTTCCACGAGCTGGCGCTTATTCCGACGTTCGTGATGGTTGGTGTTTGGGGCGGTCGCGATCGCAATTACGCGGCGATGAAGATGACGATTTATCTGACGCTGGGAGCGATGCTGTCACTGATCGGGCTGATCGCGATCTACGTTAAGAGTGGGGCGGACTCGTTTGATTTGATCACGCTGAAGGCGCATCTCGCGGAGGCTCCGTTGGCGGAGTCGGTTCAGAATTACGCGTTCGGGCTTTTGCTTTTCGGGTTCGGGATCCTGGTATCGCTTTGGCCGTTGCATACCTGGGCTCCGCTCGGTTATGGCGCGGCGCCGAGTTCGGCGGCCATGCTGCATGCGGGCGTGCTGAAGAAATTCGGTTTGTATGGATTGATCCAAGTGGCGGTGCCTTTGCTGCCGGAGGGGATCAGTCAATGGGAGAATTGGATTATTTGGCTGGCCTTGGGCAATGTTCTGGTGATCGGCCTAGTGGCTATGGCGCAGCGCGATTTGAAACAAATGATTGGATACAGCTCGGTAATGCACATGGGCTACGCGTTTCTTGGCATTGCGACGATGAGCGTGCTCGGCGTCGGTGGAGTTGTTATTATGATGGTAGCGCACGGGTTGACGGTGGCGTTGCTTTTCATGCTGTCGACGATGGTGCATCATCGAACGCAGACATTCGAGATGGATGAGATGGGCGGCCTTGCGAAAAAGGCTCCTGTGCTGGCGGCGTTTTTTGTTTTCGCTATAATGGCGAGCATCGGTTTGCCGGGGCCGGGCTTGGCGAATTTCTGGGGGGAGCTTTCGATTTTCATGGCCGTCTATGAATTGAAGAACTGGCTGATCTTCGCGGTTGTTGCCGGGATCGTCATTTCCGCGATTTATGGGTTGCGGGCGACGGCGAAGGTTTTCTTTGGCGAGGAGTCGGACGATTTTAAGGAGGTTCAAAAGGAGGATGCTGTGTTCGACATAAATTGGGCGGAACGGGTGCCCGCTTTGATTTTGATAGTCGTACTCTTTTTCATCGGCGTCTTTCCGAAGACGATCACGAAGTCTCTCAACGAATCGCTTGAGAACGAAGCGGTGTACGCCAAGGCGGAAGAATAGTTTTAACCAATTTACGGATACAACATGTCCACGGAAATTTATCAAAAAATAGCTGAAACCAATACTTGGGGCGCGATAGCTCCCGAGATTGCGTTAGGAGTTCTGGCGTTGAGTCTGCTCTTGCTGGAGGTCGTTCTTCCCAAGGTGGCTCACGGCGCGATACCGAGAATCGCGATCCTGGGTCAGCTAGTCATTCTGGGCGCTGTTCTGACGTGCGGCTGCGCGAGTTGCTATGTTGGGGAAGCGTTTGGCGGCATGCTTTCTTTTAGCGGGACGGGTCAGCTCTTTCGGGTGTTTTTCCTGGGAGCTTCGGTTTTCGTGAGCTATCTCGGCATGGTCAGTTTGGAGAAGAAGACGCTGCCGCATGTGGAGTATTTTCACATCTTGCTGGTGATCACGGCGGCGTTGATGCTGCTGGCTCAAGCGAACCATTTTGTGATGCTTTTCGTCGCTTTGGAAACAGCGACCGTGGGCTTCTATATTCTGATCAGTTATTTTCGGAACAGCGCGGTGTCGCTGGAGGCGGGATTGAAGTATCTGATCATGGGGGCGTTGAGTTCGTCGATCTTGCTGTTCGGGATCGTTCTGCTTTATGGAGCGGGAAGTAATCCGGTATTGGAAGGCAGCAGTCAGGATCCGCTGAATTTCTCGAATCTGGCGGCTTTCCTTTCGGCGAATCCGGATGATCTGCTAGGGCTTCTCGGCATGCTGCTCGTCATTGCGGGAATCGCGTTTAAAATCGGAGTATTCCCGTTTCAGATCTGGATTCCGGATGTGTATCAAGGCGCGCCGATTCCGACGACTGCGTTACTGGCGATCGCTTCGAAGGGTGCTGGTTTCGCGATGCTGCTGAATTTGACGACGGTGTTTTCCGCGTTGAGCGAATGGTTGTATCCATTGCTTGGAGTCTTGGCGGCATTGACGATTCTCTTTGGAAATTTCGCGGCGCTGACGCAAAGGAACCTGAAGAGGTTGATCGGGCTCTCCGGCGTTTCGCACGCGGGCTTTTTGCTCATCGGCGTGATCGCGGTTCAGAAGGTTGATTGGGCGATGAACGCGGTGATGTTCTATTTGTTCGCGTACCTGTTGGCTTCCGCGGCGGTGTTCGCGGTGATGGTCCACACGGCGAAGGACGACGACTCCGAATTGTCATTGGACGATCTTGGCGATCTCGCGAAGAAAAACGGATTTCTCGGTTTCGCCCTCGCGGTCGGGGTCGGCTCGCTCGCGGGGATTCCGCCGCTGGCGGGTTTCATCGGGAAGCTCTTGATCTTTGTCGCGGCGTTCCAAGCGGAGCTTTATTTGCTATTGGCGGTGGCGGTGATCGGGGTCGTGGTATCGATTTACTATTACTTCGGTGTTCTAAAGAGCGCGTTTTTCGAGACGTGGCAGTTTAAGGACGATGACGAGGATGAAGTCGAGGAGCCGATTCCCGGAGCGTCTCTGCGTCTTTTGGGAAAACTCACCATCCTCGTTGCGGTCATCGGCACCGTGGTGCTCGGGTTTTACCAGGTGCCTTTGGGTAGCTGGCTGTCCGGCGGATGAACTGATCGCGAGCGAGCGTGATATAGTGCTCCCACGTACTTCGACCGTTTAAATTACAACGTTGTAATTTAAACGGTCGGTATACTGTGGGGGGACTTTTGCTATTTTCGTTGGTTGGATCTGGAAATGATGGGGGGCGGGATCTTCGCGTTATTGATTTTGGGTTGTTTCTGGGGCGATTGCGGATAGTGTTGTAGGCTTGGTGGGATTTATGAGACGTGCGATTTTAGTGATGTTTGCGCTTTTGCTAGTACCGGTTGGGTATGGGGCGAACCTGAACGTGGACGCTTCTAAGAAGAAGAAACCGCGTATCATCCAGCTGGAGAAGATGAAATCGAAGCTAGCGCCTGGTATACAGAACAAGAAGTATAGTACTGAAAAATTGAAGTTTGATTCCGTTGTCCATAAGGATGCTCAAGTTTCGTTCACGACGAAACAGCCGGGCGAATCGGTCAGTCAAATTGGATCGAAGCTCGCTCCGATCGTCTCGAATGAGTCGAAGAAAGATCTGAATGTCATCAACCCGAAGATCACGTTTTCCGCGGAGTTCGAGCAGGCCTATCAGAATGCGCTCATGGTCGAGCTTTCCAAACGCGCGGCGGCTGAGGTCGAAGTGAGGAGGACGAAAAAGAAAGTGAGCCAGGCTGATATCAACAAAGATGCCAAGGCTCGCAGGAGTCAGGCGGAAGGTTTCGACGTTCAGCAAGCCGGGTCGGGAGAGAATTAAAACCTAGCCAGCATTGCGGACTTTGTCTTTCGCGGATTCGCGGTCTTCCTCGAGGCGGACTCTCTCGCTGGAAATTTGCCTTCTGATCGCTTCGGCATCTTGCATTTCGCCGCTGGCGAGGGCGGCTTCCAGTTTTTGGTTCAAGAAGATTTCGCGTTCGGCGATCTTGGCTTTGAATTTTTCATCGACTGCGGCGAGCGCCTGCTTGGTTTCGTCGGATATCGGTTTTTCGTCCCCGGAATCTTGTTCCTTCAAGCGATCCATTGCGAGTTCGTATGCGGATTTCATAGCTTGGGGAGTGAATAGAGGGATGGGGGTGAGGTCAATCCAGGGGATTTGGGTGACAGGGTGACTAGGTGACAGGGAGACGGGGACGAAGAAGATTTAGGTGAGAAATAGACCGGCGGCGAGGCAGGCGGTGGAGTAGGCGAAGGGGAAAGCCCAGAGCCATCGCTTGCGGAAATTCCAGTTGCGGCTGTATCCGTACATCATGCCGAGGAGGAGCAGGATGAGAAGCAGGTGGAGGGCTCGACTCGGCGGAGCGTCGAATACGACGTGCGACCCTTTCAATGATCCAAGTGACTCGAGTATCGCGTACATGAGCGAAAGGATAACTTGGGCGGAGTGATTGAAGAGCGAGACGAGAGGCCAGGCTCCGAGGGTGGCGAACGATAGGGAAATGAAACCCGATATAATCGCGAGCGACGCGAGCGGCAGTAGAAGGATGTTTGCGAAGATACCGACGAGCGGAAGCGTATTGAAATAAAGGATGCTGAGAGCGCTTGAGGCGAGAAATGCGGACAGGCTTATCGCGAAGCTGCTGATGAAGAATCGTCCGACTCGATTGGCGCCGGAATGCCAGTATGACCAGGCTCTTCGCGGAATGCGGGCGAACGGCGTCCAGCGATTGTTGAGCCGATCCGCGAGCGGGACGCCGTAGAGCAAAATGGCAGCGACAGTGGCGTACGACATTTGAAAACCGGCCAGGAATAGCTGGAGTGGATTGATGAGAAGGCAGATGAGGGCGGATAGGACGAGCGCGTTGAGAGAAGCGGATCGCCGCTTTGTGGATAGGCAAAGGTAATAGCAAGCAATCATGAGAAGGGCTCGCCAAGCGGAAGGAGTGCCTCCGGTGATTGAGACGAAGAAGGCGACGAGGATAAGATTCGGGATGGGTATCCAGACTCTGGTGATTCTTATTAGAGAAAAGAGCGCGTGGCCGCAGGCAGCGATTACGCCGATATGCAGACCGCTGATAGCGAAGAGGTGCAGGGCTCCACTTCGGAGAAACGCGTTTTTATGGTCGTCGTCTAATTCGCCCTTCAGTCCGAGAAGCATGGCGGTGTGGGATTTGGTGAAAGGGGATTCGGGATCGACTCCGTAGCTGAGCGCGGCTTTGGCGGACTGGAGAATCCGATTGAGTCGCGAACTCCAGTTTTCAGTCTGGGAGAGCGTCGAGTCGATGATTCCCCTTTCGAGCAGGAAAGCCATGCCCGAGTTCTGTAGATATGAATTGAATCCGTTGTTGTCTCGCGGTTGCTGAGAAACAGGCTTCAGAACGCCTTGAGCCTGTATCAGAGACCCGGGGACGATCGCGTATTGAGTATCGGATTCCGGCGAAGAGTTTAAGGAAAAGTAAAGCTTCGCTTCTGTCAAATCGGCTAGATGATCTTGTGTCGCGACGATTTTTCCGAGGCCCTTGATTTTGTCTGTATCAGTGTCGAATAGCCGTTTGACCTCGATTGAGATTGAGACTTCTCGAACGGGTAGATCGGTTCTCGGTTGATTTTGGCGATCCACATAGCTCGTGTAGGAATAGCCTGCAAGGATCAGGCATAGAGCGATTGATGGGGCCCACAGCTTTTCGTAGCGATGGCCGACGAAGAGCGCGGCAAATCCAAGGGCCAGGCCTATGGCAAAAACTATCGCGTTGAAGTCGAATGGAACGAGTCGGACGAATGCGATACCCGTGCAAAAGGGAAGGAGAAGCCAGAGGATGGGAACGCGAGCGGGGCTTTCGGCGTTCATTTTTGGGGAGAGTGATTGATGAAGGATTTGTCTCCGAGAAATACGGGATGCTCCATCGCTGAGCGGAGATAGTCACGCCCTTTGGAAACGGCCTCTTCGAATGCGGCGTCTTTTGCGAACCATGCAGTTATCGCCGCGCTGAGCGTGCAACCGCTGCCGTGAGTATCGATGTCGGGGATACGGGTTTGATGATAGGTCTTGATCTGGCCATCTGGTAAAGCGAGCGTATCGACAAGATCGTCACCGGGTAGATGGCCGCCTTTTAGGAGAACGGCGCTTTGATATCGATCGGCGAGCATTTGGGCGGCGTGTTCGATATCGGTGAGCGTTTTGAGTGGAACGCTGGCGAGAATTTTCGCTTCGTCGAGATTGGGAGTTATCAGGTCGGCGAGCGGAAGGAGTTTCTCTTTGATTTGAGTTACGGCGGTTTCGTCGAGCAGTCGGCTTCCGCTACTTGCGAGCATGACGGGATCGACCACGATTTTGGCGCTCGTTTTGAGGGGAGCTAGGGCGTCGCAAACCGTGTCGATTATATCAGAGCTGTAGAGCATCCCGGTCTTGATCGCCTTGGGGTGGAAGTAGTCCGCTACCTGTTTTATTTGCGAAGCGACGATTTCGGGGAAGAGCGGTTGGATGTCAGAGACGCCGCTGGGGTTTTGGGCGGTTATGCAGGTCAGGGCGGTCGTACCGAAAACGCCGTTCGCGGAAAAGGCCAGCAGGTCGGCTTGGATGCCGGCGTTCGCCCCGGAGTCGGATCCGGCGATTGTGAGCGCGACAGGAGCTTGGGAGCTGGTTTCCATTGTGCGGATTTCTACAGGGATGCTTGCAGCGGATCAATGCTTCCTTTTATGGTTTCGCGAAATGGAACCACAAGAGGATCTCTTTTCGGGCGAAGCGGAGATGGAGATGATCGCCAGCAAAACGGCATCTGATCCGGAGTGCTTATCCCGTCAGCCGCTGGCGGCTCGCATGAGGCCGCGATCGCTTTCCGAAGTGGTGGGCCAATCCCATATTCTCAGTCCGGGCAAACTGCTCCCTCGGCTGGTGGAATCAAACGCGTTTGGGAGTTTGCTGTTTTACGGGCCGCCGGGATGCGGGAAGACGAGCATGGCGGAGGCGATCGCCAATGAGACGGAAAGCCGTTTCGTGCGCGTCAATGCGGTCATGTCCAATGTGGCGGAGCTTAGACAGATTCTCGCTGCGGCGAGGCGTATCGAGGCGAAGGATACGGTTTTGTTTATCGACGAGATTCACCGGTTCAACAAGTCGCAGCAGGATCTGCTTTTGCCGGATGTGGAAGCGGGGAATATCCGATTGATCGGAGCGACGACGCACAATCCCGGGTTTTACGTGAACGCGCCTTTGCTCAGTAGGAGCCATCTTTTCCGATTGGAACCTCATTCGGTGGATACGATAGCAGGCGTTTTGGCGCTCGCTCTTGAAGACGAGGAGCGCGGTTTGGGAGCACGCTCGCATGCAGCATCGCCGGAGACGCTGCAAGGGTTGGCGAAGCTTTGCGACGGTGATTTGCGGCGCGGATTGAATGCTTTGGAGGTGGTTGCTCTCGGGTTGGAAGAGGGAGCGGAGATCACCCACGAATCGATAGCGGTATTCGCGAGCGAACGACAGATTCGATACGATGCGGATGAGGACGAGCACTACGATACGATTTCCGCGTTTATCAAAAGCATGCGTGGCGGTGATCCGGATGCGGCGTTGTACTGGCTAGCGAAGATGCTGGCGGGCGGGGAGGATCCGCGGTTTATCGGGCGGCGGTTGGTTATTTTCGCTTCCGAGGATGTGGGGCTGGCGGATCCGCATGCTTTGCCTTTGGCGGCGGCGACTCAGCAGGCCTGCGAATTCGTGGGGCTGCCGGAGTGCTCGATCAATCTCGCTCATTGCGTTGCCTACATGGCCACCGCGCCGAAGAGCAATTCGTCGTATGCTGCCCTTGGGAAAGCGAAGCAGGCGATTGCCGAAGGGCCGGTTCAGGATGTGCCCTTGTGGTTGAGGGACAGTGGTGGGAAAGCGTCGAAGCGGTTGGGCAATTCTGAGGATTATCAATATAGCCATAGCAACTCTGAGAATGTATCCGGGCAGGAATATATGGTAGAGCCGCTCTCTTTCTATGACGCGAAACGAGTGGGCGAGGAAACGGAGATTGCCAAGCGTCTTGAGAGATGGAAGGCTTTGAAGGCCGCGAGAAAGGCGGAGGAATCAAAAGAAGATTAGGAAATGAAAATGATAGTAGACCACATTCAAAATTGGGATCGCTACTCGCTTGGGAAGGCATGGGAGCAGGCGTTCGAATTTCTACGGACGGTGACGCCGGAAGCAGAGGAGATGGAGTATTCGCTTGATGGGGACGCCCTGTTCGCGCGAGTCATGAGCTATCCGACGAAAGAGGAAACCGACGAGGATGCGGTTTTGGAAGCCCACCGAAAATATGTGGATATTCAAATGGCTTTGGTTGGGAGCGAGCGAATCGCGTGTTATCCGATTCACGGGCTTGAAGAGAAGACTCAGTACGACGCGGAGCGCGATGTGCAGTTTTTCAAGTACGAGTCGAAGGCGGATATTCAAATCGGCGTTTATCCCGGAACATTCGTCTGCTTGCTCCCGCAGGATGCCCACATGCCCCAGTTGAACATGATCGAGCGAGGGGCGACTGTTAAGAAAGTGGTGGTCAAAGTAGCTCTCGACCGCCTGGAGCTATAGGGATGCTCCGATGCGTGGGCTCGTTAGTTTGAGCCGAAATCCGAGTAGCGGAATAGTCGAAGCATCGATCGCTCGTCGTGCTTGGAGGACGCGATCATTTTGTAGGACGAAGGCATATTCGAGAGGGTGAGCGTGCGAATTCCCACTTTCGCGAGAATGAAGCGCGGTTTGTACACATCGAAATCCAGTCCTTCGAGGGCGTGGTTTTCGTAGCCATTCAGATTCAGAACGAGTAAGTCGAAATTTCGGTCGAAATCGGCTCGCTGCAGGATGTTTTGGGCGACATCGGTTGTGACGTAGGAAACGCGTTCGTGCTTCGGGCGTTTGAGGGGCGGTAGGACGGGTTTGCCGTTCAGGCGTTCGGCGGCCTCTTTCCGGAGCGTCTGTCGAATGGATGTTCCCGGTGGCCTGCCTCTCACCTCGACGTAGGATTCCTTGAGCCAGTGATCCACGACGGCTACATTGAGAACCGTGCTCTGCTTTCGGATCTTGCGGCACTTGTGGAAAAGATGCGGCCAAGGTTCGATCAGGAGTCCTTTCCAGCCAAGCGCCTTCTCTAAATACAAGGTGAAGCTGTCTTTGCCTCCGGAGCGCGACCCGATCTCGACGAAACTTCCGCTCGGATGATTCAGGTAGGGCAGGATCTGGGACTGGTGTGAAGGGACTCGAAGTGCTCCTAAAGAAAAGATCCTATGGAAGCCCTTCCATACGGGTTGTTTCGATTGCGTTGCCGGTATTTCCACAGTTGAGTGTTGTTCCCTTCGTGATTCGGCGCCTGAGGGCTTCAGTTTAGGAATCGATAGAGGAAGATCGCTAATTAGGCGAAAAGTCAGAATTGCACTGCATTAAGCACAAGGGAAACGCTAATGACGATAAGGGAAATAATCTGATTTGAGTAAAAGTACCTAGTGAAAACACTTATGTTCGCAACATGTCTCGGCCCTATTTACGTACAGTCTCGGAAATGTTACTTTTACGAGAAATTAATCCAAAACTGAAATCTGCTATGAAATCCAAACCCATTAAAATATTATCCACCCTCGCAATCATCGCGGGATTCCTAGGAAGCGCATCCGCTCAAGTCATTGAGAATTTCGATAACCAACTCACTAGCACCTTCACTACGGACTTTGGCGATGTGAGCTATGTGTCCGATTTGAGCAACGGCGGGTTAAGGCTTCAACTTCGACCCGGCGATAACACTCAAGGTGCCCTCGTTCATAGCGAGACAATAAATGTAGGGGGTTTTTCAGAGCTTCTTTTTGATTGGTGGGTAGACGCATCAGTTAATAGCACCGCCAATTCCTTTTATGAGATCGTCCAAGGCGGAATAATAGGTCCGAGAATCATGTTCCACGAAGTGCCTGGAATTGGCGACTCATTGGGAACGGTTTCCCACTTCTTGAACCAGGGAGACTACGTGCTGAATATAGGTACTTCGGTTAAGAATGATCCATACACGCTTACGATCGATAATGTCAGGCTCGATCCATTCGAAGAACAGGCCTCCCAGCAGCTTTTAGACGGCCCTACAAACGACGTGCCTGATTCCTCTCTAGGATTCCTCGGAGTCGCAACGATCATAGGGATGATCGGAGCGCATCGCCGCTTTGGCTCCAAGAAGGCGGAAGCCTAGGAATATCTACAGGGTTTAATTTTCTCCAAGCAACAGTGCGGCCCGCAGTCATTGACTGCGGGCTGTTTGCGTTTTGGATTATCGTGCCTGATCGGGTTGATCCTTGCATAGCGATTTGATTCTGGCAGTTTTCGATTTCATGAAGACTCCGCTCGTGATGACCGTTATTGGCCCAGACCGTCCAGGACTCGTAGACTCAGTGGCCTCTCTCGTCGGAGAATATGGCGGCAACTGGCTAGAGAGTCGGATGTGTCATCTCGGCGGCCAATTCGCGGGCTTGCTGCAGGTTGAGATAGATGAGTCAGCTCGCGAGGATCTACAGTCGGCGCTGGCCGCTCTGTCCGACCAAGATCTCGAGATCAATGTCCACCAAAGCAGCTCGGAATTGGAGTCGCAATGCTCAGAGATAGCGGTAGTCGAGATCATTGGCCAAGATCAGCCGGGAATCGTGAAGCAAATCGCGAACGCCTTCGCGACCGAGAAAGTGAACGTTGAGGAGCTATCGACGCAATGCTCCAGCGCTCCTATGTCGGGGGAACGCTTGTTCGAGGCGAAAGCTAGGGTTTGCATTCCGGATACGTGCGACACGGACAAGTTGCGAGAACGGCTCGAGTCGATCGCCGCGGATTTGCAGGTAGATTTTTCGTTCGAATCGATCGAAACCTAGAATCGGGTCCCTAAACTAAGAGCGGCAGGCGGAATAGCCGCTATGACACTGAAAGAGCTTTCCTTTTTTCTAGGGATCCCCTAGCTTCGCCCCTTCGTTCTTAAAAGCATCAGGAGTGGTCGCGGTTTTCCGCAACCTGCCAACCGAGTTCTATAGGATCTACGGTGGATTCGACGCGCTGCGTCGGATGAGCATTGAATACAGACGGATGAGTCTGCATCGATGAAAAAACCTATTCAGGAAACATCTTTCTCTAGCGAGTGGATGGCCGTACGACTCCTGATGCGTAAATCGAATCTCAAGATTACGCATCAATGAAAGAAATACATGGAATCTCGATCCGAGTTAGCGACGGCAACCCGAATCACCACATCTGGAATAACAACGGGATTTGGTGGCTGCACTACACGGTCTACCCGACTGCCTACACTGCGGAGCGGGTTAGAAGCAGCCTGCGAACGCGTTCCTTGGACATCGCTCGCGACCGCCGCGACCGGCTCTTCCGGGACCTGAAAGCGAGCTTTTCGGGCCGAATCGCTGCTGCTACCTAACGAGCCCTAGGTAAACAGAGAGGTAATAAAATTCGTTTCACCGTCGAATATATCGAGAAGATGAACTATTGTATCTCAATGAAACGAATTACGCTCATGCTAGCCCTTTTGCCCCTGGCCGTGTTTTCGGGGGGAGCGCAGGACGAAGGTCCGGCGGAAACGGAGTACATTAACGGAGATAAGGTATTTATCGAAAATCCGAAATGGCACGAGAAGGAAGGCGGGAAATGGCTCTTCACCTGCCGACTAGAGGCCGCCGCCGAGCGACTGGTGAAACCGATCGCCCATCTCCACTTTTACCGATTGGGTGAAAGCGAGGAGGTAGTTTGGGAACACAAAGCGATAGTTCGTCGCAACAAATTCGACAAAAGCTACGGTAGCCGCAAAGCGAGCTTCATCCGCGCGATGATCGACGATCTCCCCGCCGATATCGGGCCGCTCACGGTCGAATTCAAAAACGAGCCACCCAACGCGAACAAGTGAACCGACCCAAATATCACGTCCGCGCTCGGGCGATGACGATTGAACCAAAGCACCAGAATCGCGCCCGTGGATAGGCTTGCGGAAATTCTTCGTTAATCGCTATTGATTTTGGGAATCGCTCTACTAAGGTGTCGTCCCATGCGCGTATTCGTTCCCTTTGAATCGTTAAATTCAGAAACTCGCGTGGCTCTTATTCCAGAGTCGGTTCAGAAGCTGACAGCTCTTGGCGCATCCGTAGTAGTGGAGAGCGGAGCGGGCGCGAATAGCTACTTTTTGGATACTGACTACGAGAAAGCGGGAGCCACGATCGCGACCGACCGAAACGCGGAGCTGGCGCAGGCCGACCTAGTTGGCCGCGTTCTAAAACCGCCCCTGGACGAAGTCGCCCAGCTCAAGCCCGGTTCCTTGCACGTCAGTTTCCTGGACCCTTTCAACGAAGGCGAGCTGATCGAGGCGTTTTCGAAAGCGAACGTCACCGCAGTCAGCATGGAGATGATTCCCCGCACGACGCTTGCCCAGAAGATGGACGCGCTCAGCTCGCAAGCGAATCTCGCGGGCTATTTCGCGGTTATCAAAGCGGCGGAGCGGCTGAACCGGATCCTTCCCATGATGATGACTCCAGCCGGGACCATCGCGCCGTCGAGGGTATTCGTGATTGGAGTCGGAGTGGCGGGCTTGCAAGCGATCGCGACGGCGAAGCGCCTCGGAGCGCGCGTGGAAGCGTTCGATACGCGGCCCGTCGTGGAAGAGCAAGTGAAGTCTCTCGGAGCCAAATTCGTCAAGATCGATCTTGGTGAAACCGGGCAGACCGAACAGGGATACGCCAAGGAGCTGACTCCCGAGCAGATTAAAATGCAACAAGACGGGATGGCGAAGATCTGCGCTCAGTCGGATATCGTCATCACCACCGCCAAGCTATTCGGACGAACTGCTCCGAAAATCGTCACAGAGGAAATGGTGAACGGCATGAAGAAGGGCGCAGTCATCGTGGATCTCGCGGTCGAGTCTGGCGGAAACGTCGTCGGCTCCAAGCTAGACGAGGAAGTCGATATCGATAACGGGCCTCGGATTATCGGAATCGGCTCGCTGGAGGGCCGCGTCGCCGTGCACGCGAGCCAGATGTATTCGGCCAACATATACAATTTCATCGAACATTTTTGGGATGACGAGTCGAAACAGGTCGGCTTGAATCTTGAAGACGAAATCCTCAGCGGATGCGTGATCACTCATGGTGGCGCCGTTGTCCACGAACGATTCAAATAGACGCGAAACCACTTCCTCCTTCCGAAATTTCATCGCCAAATTTTCTACCATGGACCTTGTACTCCTATTCTTCATTTTCGTGCTCGCGGCTTTTCTCGGGCTCGAGCTGATCGCCAAAGTGCCGTCGCAGTTGCACACCCCGCTGATGTCGGGATCCAACGCGATATCGGGGATCACGATCGTCGGCGCTCTCATCGCGACCGGGGCGAGCGAAGGCGGCTCGATCGGAATGGTCCTAGGATTTCTCGCGCTCGTTTTCGCGACGATCAACGTGGTGGGCGGCTACTTGGTGACCGACCGCATGTTGCAGATGTTCAAGAAGAAGGGTAAGTAGACGATGGATTTCCAGAACCTAATCAATTTGGCTTATGTGATTGCCGCGACGTTGTTCGTCTTCGGCATTAAGATGCTGGGTTCCGCGGATACTGCGCGTCGCGGCAACTTGATATCAGGAGTGGGCATGCTGATCGCGGTCGTCGTGACTTTGCTGGATCAGAGCATTCTAGATTTCAAGTGGATCGTTGCCGGGCTTATCCTCGGGTCCTTGATCGGAGGCATCGCGGCTCGAGTCGTTAAGATGACATCGATGCCGGAGCTGGTCGCTTTGTTTAACGGGTTCGGAGGACTGGCGAGCTTGCTGGTTGCCTGGACGGAGTTCGAGAAAATCAAGACGTATGGCTGGAGTGCATACAGTCAACTCATGGGAACGCCGTCATTTTTCAGCTCGTTCGTCATCTATCTGGCGATGCTGATCGGGGGCATAACGTTCACCGGAAGCCTTTACGCCTACGGCAAACTTTCGGGGAGAGTCTCCGGTCAAGCGAAAGTGTATGCGGGACAGAAGATGATCAACGCGCTCGCGCTGATCGCGATCTTGGCGATCGGGGTCGCGTTTACTTGGAGTGGCGATTTGGAGCTGGCGAGTACTCTCTTTCTAAGCGGCGTTGGACTGGCTTTACTCTTTGGGATCATGGGCGTGATGCCGATCGGTGGTGGCGACATGCCGGTAATCATTTCGCTTCTGAATAGCTTTTCCGGGCTGGCGGCATCGGCCGCGGGATTCGTGATCGGGAACAATGTTCTGATCGTCGCGGGATGTTTGGTCGGCGCGAGCGGATTGATTCTAACGGCGATTATGTGCAAGGCGATGAACCGCTCACTCGGCAACGTTTTGTTCAGCGGATTCGGAGCCACGAGCCAATCGAGTGGCGATGAGGACGACCGCGAACCGAAAGCCATCAGCACGCAAGACGCGTTCTACGTTCTCGAAGCCGCGAACTCTGTCGTATTTATTCCTGGATACGGAATGGCGGTAGCCCAGGCGCAGCACGTCGTTAAAGAATTGGGCGAGCTCCTCGAGGAAAACGGGGCAGAGGTCAATTTCGCTATCCATCCAGTGGCGGGCCGCATGCCGGGTCATATGAACGTGCTCTTGGCGGAAGCGGACGTGCCCTACGAACAGCTGGTCGAGATGGACAATATCAATCCGATAATGCCGACGGTCGATGTAGCGGTCGTGATCGGAGCGAACGACGTGGTCAATCCGGCGGCGGCGGATGATGAAACCAGCCCGATTTACGGGATGCCGATTATCGAGGCGCACAAAGCCAAGACGGTATTCATCCTAAAACGCGGTCAAGGCAAAGGATTTTCGGGACTGGTGAACAAGCTGTTTGTGATGGACAATTCCCGGATGATATACGGCGATGCCAAGTCCACCATTTCGGATCTCGTCAACGAACTGAAGGGGTAGACCCCGGATGAGATCGGACCGACTTATATCCGATTTCTTGAGTTGCCGGGAAGTCGGCGAATATTGAACGCAGGGCGCTCGGATCCGTCTAACTGAATAGCGCTGTTTTTTTAGCGCGTTTCAACTCTTGACAAGCGACTACGATTGTAGTCTCATTGTTTTTTCTTTCTAGAAGATGTCGAATACCCCAAGAATATCGGACTCCGAGTGGGAGGTAATGAAAGTGTTGTGGGACCACGAACCCATGACGGCTGTGGAGGTTTTGGAGCTATTGCCCCACGAGCAATGGAAGCAGAAAACGGTGAACACGTTTTTGGCCCGCTTGGAGGCCAAAGGAGTTGTGGGATCGAAGCGTGAAGGTCGCGCGAACGTGTATCACTCCCTGCTGAGCGAGGGTGAATGTCGCCGTTTCGAGGGAACCCAGTTCCTCTCGAAAGTGTTTCGAGGCGAGGTGGCTCCGATGATGCTCCACTTCATCGAAAACGAAGATTTGACAGAGGACGATATTGGAGAGCTGAAACGGCTATTGAGCAAGAAAGGGAAGTAGATGGCGGATCTTTTTTGGGCTTATTGGGATGCGACCGTTAGATTTGCGCTTCTCGCATTGATACTCCTTCTAATAACGCCCCTCCTTAAGCGAATGATTTCGCCGCGACTCTTGTGCTGGGCGTGGGCGTTGCTTATTTTGCGTTTAGCGTTGCCGTTCTCTTTGCCGTTTAGCGGAAGTATTTTCAATGTGCATGAGAGTTTGCAGCCGTCGACCTGGACGGAAGCGATCCGCAAGGGCGTCGTGGAGTCGGGTTGGGGCGAGACGCTTTTGCCGCCTTTGCGCGACGAGGATAATATAATCATCGCGCGGATACCGGTCTCTTGGGAAACCGCATTGATGGGGCTCTGGTTGTTTGGCGTTGTCGCGATGGCTGCGCACTTGCTAAAGAATGTCGCTCAACTGAAGCGCTTCTTTTCCAGGGCCGAACGAATTGCTAGTGGACCGTTGCATGCCTTATTTAAGGATACTCGAAAACGGATTGGTATATACGCCAACGTTCCGCTTCTCGTATCGAATGATATAAAAACTCCTGGCATCGCGGGCGTATTCAATCCTCGGATCATCATCCCGAGCAGGTGCGCGGAGAATCTTAGCGATCGCGAGTTGCAAGGCATCTTCATGCACGAGCTCACTCAT
>JAJFLS010000508.1 GCA_021772595.1 Opitutales bacterium | reverse complement strand
AGCCGTCGGCAAACGGCAATTCGATCTCTTGCTCGATCATGGCGCCGGTTCGCAATACGTCCCGATCTTGTTCTATCAGGATGCTCGCTGCCGATTCAGGAAATACGTCGGACGAGATTTTGCCAAGCACGTCAGACTCCGAAAGTCCGTACCATTCTTCAAACCGTTTGTTCACGAGACGATACTCGCCTTGAAGGTCTTTCAAATAAGTCGCGGTGGGAGAGAAGTCTAGAACGTCTCGAAGTCGCCCACGACTCTCTCGCATCAGAGCCTCGCCCCTGAGCAGTTCTTCGTTACGGCGTTTCAATTCTTCGCTCTGCCGACCGATCTTCCGCTGCAAATACGCGTTCCAACCGAGAAACAGAATCAATACTCCTGCGACGCCCAGCAGGACTTCCCAAACGATCGAATAGTGAGGCGCCTTTTCCACCTGCACGCCCATCCACTTCCCTGCGATCTCCGCACGCTCCGACTCCGTGATGGAGTTAAAGGCCTTCTGGAGAATCGACGCGAATTCCGGCCAATCGCGGCGGGTCGCCATGGCGACATCGACTCGGTAAGGAGTCTCGCCGGAGACTTTTATGTTGGTATAACCTTTTTCTCTGAGCACATGACCTGTCACAAGAACGCTCCCTATGTACGCGAACACCTTGTCTTGTTGCAGCAGGGTTACGCCTTCCGCAACGTCATTGACCTCGACGATTTCCAGTCCCCAGTTCCCTTCGCGAAGATAAGTAGCGATCGCGTGATTAGCGACCACGGCGACCCGGCGATTTTTCAGTGCCTTGATCCCGTTAATGAAAGGGATGTCGTTTTTGGTGAAGATAACTTCCGGAAGGGATAGAATGGGATCGGTGAATTTCGCGAGATTGTTTCGCTCCTCGGTGAAAGACACTGCTGAGAGCATGTCGATTTCGTGACTGTCCAAACGTGCGTCGGCGCTATTCCCATTGTCGTGAGGACTAAACTCGAAGCGAACTCCGAGCATGGTTGAGAGTCGGTCGAAGTAATCGATGGCGAGCCCTTGGAAAAGCTGATTTCCCCCGACGAATTGAATCGGCGGCCATGCAGGATCCAGCCCAACTCGGACGACGGAGTGAGCATCAAGCCATGCCTTCTCAGGGTGAGTGAGGCTCCACGCGAACGACTTGGTCCTCTCCGGTTCAACCCAGTTTTCCAATACGAGGTTTCTTTCCTGAATTGAGAGACTATCGAGCGCTTTCTGGAAAATGCTCTGGAGCACAGGCCAATCCTTTCGAACGCCGATCGCGTTGACTGAAGAGGTTTCGGTGATCTTGCCGTGCTCGACGAGATTCTGGATCAATTCGTTTCTGATGATGAACATTGCCACGGCGCGGTTTCCGACATACGCGTCGGCCTCGTTCTTGGCGACCGCATCCAAGGCATCGCTCGTGGATTGATGAGCGCTGACTTCGATATTGGGATAATTCTGGCGAAGCACGTTTACGATGAAGAATCCGTCTTCGACTGCGACCCGTTTACCTGCGAGGTCGCTGAGATCCGCGTAGTAGTCGCTGTCTTGCGAAGCGAAGATGACATGAGGGACAACGAGATAGGGATACGTGAAATTGATTTCCTCGGCTCGCTCTGGGGTCGGCGTGACGTCCATGATAGCATCGAATTCCGCGGTTTTGACTCCTTCGAGTATTCCCGGCCACGGACCGGGGACGATCTTCAAAGCCCCTTTAAACCGATCGTTCAAGAGGTTGACGAAATCCACCCCGAGGCCCACCGCCCGGCCTTGCTCGTCTATGTAGTCCATCGGCGGCCAAGAATTCATGACACCCACGCGAATCTCGGGATGCTCGGCGAGCCATATTCGTTCCTCGTTGGATAGCTCGAAATTCGGTTTCCAACGGGCCGTCTGCTCGGCAGGGTCCTCGATCGGCACCCATTTCTTATAGAACGCATTCTTGTCGGAAAGGGGAATCCGTGCGATCGTTTTCGAGAGGATGGAGACGAGTTCGGGCCAGTCTTTGCGAACGGCGAACCTCTGGCCATTCGTCCTCAAATCGTAACGCGCTGCGATTCGCAAATTGGTCAAACCGTGCTGCTGGGCCAATGCGACATTCACCCCGATTACTCCTACATAAGCATCGGCCTCGCCTACGGCAACCGACTCCAATGCGTCCAACTCGGATGAAACATAGTGGGGAATGATCCCCGGGTGCTCTTCTAGAACGCGTTGAGAAATTGAAAACGAATCGACTAGGGCGACTCTGAGCCCGCGCAGGTCGTCAGCAGTTTGAATCCGGTATTCCGCGCCGCGTACCATAATCACAAGCGGGGTCGGTATGTAGATCTGGGTAAAGGAAAGGAATTTCTCCTTTTCGCGCGAATCGACGGCTGTTGCGATCACGTCGATCGACTGGTTGCGAGCTCCATCGAGAATCTCGGTCCAACTGCGATCCGCGACCGGCTCGAACTTCAATCCGGTCATCTTACTGATTCGGTCGATAAACTCGGGAGCCAACCCATCGTATTGGCTGTTCGAATCAATGAAGCTGTACGGCATGAAATGGCCGTCGAATCCGATGCGCACGGTCGGATGCTCATCCAGCCAGGCGAGTTCATCCGCCGTTAGGCCAAGGCTCTCCCGGCTGTTGATCTCAGGTTTGGCTGCTGCGGGTTCCTGGGAGAGGGATGCCTGGGGCGCCAAGTGCGCCAGCATGAGAAGCGAGAAAACCAGTATCGAGCTTTCGGGGAGCTCAATTTTTTGAGTGAATCGTTTAGTTTTTCGCCTAACTGACTTCACGCTTTGAAGAAACTGGGGTTTCTTAAAGCATTGGTCAATAAATAAATGTACGTTAGAATAGGTGTATATACTTATAATAGAACTTCAAAGTAACACCCTATTTAAGTGGCGAATAAGTTTTGTTATAACTTAAGGCAGGCACCGAGAAACTTCTGACCTCGGGCCGTGCTCGGGTTGTCGATAACTTGCGCGGACGGGCCGCACTCGACGAGTTTGCCTTCGGCGATGATGGCGATGAAGTCGGCGGCTCGCTTGGCGAATCCCATTTGGTGGGTCGCG
>JAJFLS010000507.1 GCA_021772595.1 Opitutales bacterium | reverse complement strand
TATGATGTGCTGACGCCCGAACTTCGTATCCAAGGAACGCACATCGTGACCCAACTCAGTATAGAATAATCGCCCGCCGTTGTATTCGCGTATCCACGCAATGGGGTGATCCGCACCCATCGCCTTTCCGTCTCTCGTCTTGAAATAGTCGCGTACCGCGTCGTAGGTCGACTCGTCAACGCGAAGCAGCACTTGAAGCCCCTCCAATCCGGTGACCGACTTGTCATGGTTAGTCCAATCCGCCGTGTACCAGAATTCCTTTCCGAATCCTCTGACCGCCGGATGATCGACGGCCTTTGGATCGACCACGACTTTCGCCTTCAAAAACTCGGAGTCACTATTGAAGTCGCATCCCGCCAATTCCTGAAGCCAAGGCCATCCCTCCTGGTGAACGAGCACCGCATGCAAGGCGACGATCGAGCCGCCGTCCTCATACCATTTTTCGACCGCCGAACGCTGTTTCTCGTCTAGAATCTCCGACAAGGTGTTCGAGTTGTTAAGCACCAAAACACTGTAATGCGAAAGCAGCTTCTCGAGATCCTTCGGCGTCTCCGATACATCCGCCAGAATCCCGGCGTCCGCGCATGTGCGAACAAGCCATCGATTCACCGCGACAATCTCCGGATGCCGATACCAGCCCGTTCCGGAAAAAATAAGCACAGAACCCAAGTCCTTGGGACCGCGATCCGGCTTCGGATTCGTATCCGCGGAAATCACTAGGCGGGGCAGCAAGAGAACGAACATCCAAATTAAAAGAAGGCTCTTCATCATATGTACTTTACGTTGCAGCTTCGAACTTTGACATGAAAGCGATAGTTACACCGGGAACCCGGTGTGGTATCCACACTAGATCCGGATAAACAGTTTCTGACGGTACATCCACCAGCAGATTATCCAGAAGCACAACCCTGTCAGCGTCGCTTGGACCATTGGCTCGTTGAGAGGGCCGCCAATCAGGAAAATCCCATCACCCAAGTGAATCTTCAGCGACTTGCCCACCCACGACTTGAGCATCATCTCCATACAGTAAATCGCAATCGAATTCATGCCGACCACAATGAATGGATAGGTCCAGCGACGGTATTGCCGGAAATCGATGATCCAATAGAGCGCCGCCAAAATCAGGCAGCACCAGCCTGTCGAAAAGAGCGTCCACGAAGGTGTCCAAATCCGTTTGACGACCGGACAGATGCCCGTCACGCCGAGCAGCCATCCGACGACGATTCCTCCCGCGCCAGCGATCAACAGCAGTTTCAGTTTCGATTCGTTGGATCGTTTCGAGCGGAGCAATTCGCCGCACATCAGGCCGAACAGCATCGTCGCCAGCGATGGAAGAAAGCTGAGCGTTTGATAGCCGCCGCGATTGGCAACAAAGGGATCCCGATTTTGATCGGAATCTCTATCCACGAAAAGCGGCTTTTCCGGCGTGAGGTTCAGAAGCCAGGTATCGAACGCGTGGGCGACATTCGCGTTTTTGTGCCAAGACGGATCCACCCCTTCGAGATGCTCTTGCGCCCACGCGGGACTCACTCCGACCTCCGGAGCTCCTTGTTCAAAATCGATTCCAGATCCTGGATACAAAACGAATATCAGCCACGTAAAAGCTAATATAGATCCCCCAACGATCGCCTGCGTCCGAAACGTCTTCTGCCAAAGGAGAAAAAGGAACGCGTACCCCAGTCCCATTTGCACCAGAACATTCGTCAGCAACCGAGTTGTGGTCGAGACTTGCGAAACAAGAAAGATCCCGAGAACGATCAGTATCACCGATCTAAATACAGCGTGCCCGAGCATTCGCCGATACGATTGCCCCTCCCTCTGTCGCTTTAAATAGGAATAGGCCATGGACAAGCCGACCATGAACATGAATGACGGCTGAATCAGATCCCAATAACTACACCCGATCCACTCCACGTGCGAGGTCTGGTATTTCAAAAACGACCACAGCCAAGAGTCCGGATTTTCCTGCAGGTGCAGCTCCGCAGTTCTCGCAATTCCAAACGCGTTGAACGCGAGCGACACCATGATCAGCCCGCGATACACGTCAAGCGACACGAGACGGCCCTTCGTTTTGTCCAAATTCTGGTTAGGGGTACTCATTGGGGGATTTCGAGATTTTCAGAAAACGCTCGGCATGTCATTCCAAAACGACGGACCGTCTTCTAAAAGCTCGCTTAAAGCGCTTTTTCCGTATCGGCGTCGAACAGGTGGATTTTCGACTCGTCGATTATCGCGTTCACGCGTTCGCCGTTCGGCAGTTTTTCGCGAGCGCGATCCTTGACGACGAACGTATGCTTCCCGGTATTCAGATAGACTAGCGTCTCCGACCCCATGGGCTCGCTCAACTCCACCGCGGCCGAAACCGATGTTCGTCCATCAGCGCTCGAATCAATTTCAATATCCTCAGGGCGGATACCAAGCACGATTTTTCGATCCTCGCGCCCTTCCAGCTTTTTCGACCATCGATCCCCAAGCCGATACCGGATTCCTCCTTCGCCATCACCCTCTTCCAAAAAATACCAGCGATCCTCTTCTCTACTTACAGTTCCGCTGAAGAAATTCAGTTGAGGGCTGACGATGAAGCAGGCGACGAACAAGTTGGCGGGACGATCGTAGAGACTGATTGGGTCGTCCACTTGCATGATCTCGCCGTCATTCATCACGCAAATCCGATCGCCCATGGTCATCGCTTCGACCTGATCATGCGTCACGTAAATCATGGTGACTTGCAGCCTGTCGTGCAGCTTTGAAATCTCGGAACGCATCGACACACGCATCTTCGCGTCGAGATTCGAAAGCGGCTCGTCGAACAAAAATACTTTTGGCTTACGCACGATCGCCCTGCCTACCGCGACGCGTTGACGCTGGCCGCCCGACAAAGCCTTTGGTTTCCGCTCCAACAAATCCTCCAACCCGAGAATGCGGGCAGCATCATCGACCCGCTTGTCGATCTCGTTTTTAGCGAATTTCCGCAGCTTCAATCCAAATGCCATGTTTTCGTAGACCGTCATGTGCGGATAAAGCGCGTAGTTCTGAAAGACCATCGCGATGTCACGGTCCTTCGGCGGCACATGATTGATCGCTTCTCCACCGATTTCCACAATGCCGTCAGTGATCTCCTCGAGACCGGCGATCATTCGCAAGGTCGTCGACTTGCCGCAACCCGAAGGACCGACAAGCACCATGAACTCCTTGTCATCCACCTCCAGATCGATCTTCTTAACCGCCCTGAAACTCTGGCCTTTCTTGGGCCCGTGGTAGCGCTTTTCCAGTTGTCGTAGAGATACTCTTGCCATGGGGATTACCGAAACAGGGCAGCATCCTAAGTCCGCGGGTCGAACACAATCTCGTAATTCAAAAGGTAGGGAGGACCGGCCGTGCTCCGCCAAAGCTTTCGGCGAAGAAGTACTCGATCTTACATTTATGTCGATTCACAACCGGATGACCAAACCCCGTCCTCATGCCCGATCTAGGCTTTTTTGTTTGCTAGGGTGAGATTCTGTGGCTTTGACGGGACGCGTTACATCGACTCCGCGCGAATTATAGTTGGAAACGATGTCCGTATTTCTCGGGTTGCCCTGAGTTTCGAGTTTTCAATCAAACAACACAACGATGAGCAATTTCCACAAACTAGGAGTTTCCAATAAGCTAATTTCAGGCTTGGATGAACTTGGAATACGAGAACCGACCGAGGTTCAAACGAAAGCGATCCCTTACCTCTTGAATGAAGGTTCGGACTTCGTATGTCGCGCCCAGACCGGCACAGGCAAAACAGCCGCGTTCGGATTGCCCCTTCTCGAGCGGATCAATCCGACATCAGACAGGATCCAAGGACTGATCCTCGCTCCGACGCGTGAACTAACGAAACAAATCGCGAAGCAGCTTTTCCGGTTCACGAAGTACACCGAAAAGATTTTCGCGGAAGCTGTATTCGGAGGCGGTCCGATCGAGCAGCAAGTCA
>JAJFLS010000506.1 GCA_021772595.1 Opitutales bacterium | reverse complement strand
TCAATCCATCACTCAAGAGAAAGTCGAACGAATCGCCGCGAGCCTAGACGAATCGATTTCGCCCGAGCTTGAACGCTCGTCGGACTTCCTCACGCACGAAGTGTTCAATCGCTACCACACCGAAACCGAATTGATGCGGTATCTCAAGCGTCTGGAGAACAAAGACCTCTCGCTCACAACATCGATGATCCCACTCGGATCGTGCACGATGAAGCTGAACGCAGCCGCCGAAATGGAGCCAATCACCTGGCCCGAGTTCAGCGAGATCCATCCCTTCGCGCCCGCTTATCAGACCAACGGCTACACCGAGATGATTTCCCAACTCGAGGATTGGCTCGCCAAGACGACCGATTTCGCCGCCGTTTCCATCCAGCCCAACGCCGGCTCACAAGGCGAGCTCGCCGGACTTCTCGTCATCCGCGAATACCACCTCAGCCGAAACGATCGCAATCGCGATGTCTGCATTATTCCCGTCTCCGCCCATGGCACAAACCCAGCCAGCGCCGTGATGGCCGGGATGAAAGTCATTCCCGTAAACTGCGACGAACTCGGAAACATCGACGTCGACGACCTCGAAGCCAAAGCGGAAAAGCACCGAGAAAATCTCGCCGCGCTGATGATTACCTATCCATCGACTCACGGAGTATTCGAGTCTTCCATACAAGAAATTTGCACAATCATCCACAACAACGGCGGCCAAGTCTACATGGACGGCGCCAACATGAATGCGCAATGTGGACTCACTAGCCCCGGTTTCATCGGAGCCGACGTCTGCCATCTCAATCTCCATAAAACGTTCTGCATCCCTCACGGAGGAGGCGGGCCTGGAGTCGGCCCCATTGGAGTCGCCGATCATCTGAAGCCTTTTATTCCGGGGCACAGCCTAAATTCCGACGTCGGCGGTGAAACGCCCATCGGGGCAATCGCCGCGGCCCCCTACGGCAGCGCGAGTATCCTCCCCATTTCCTGGGCCTACATCCGCATGATGGGCGAGAGCGGCCTGACCCAAGCAACTAAAATCGCCATCCTAAACGCGAACTACATGGCCAAGCGTTTGGAAGCTCATTTCCCAATCGTCTATCGCGGCGAGAACGGACTGGTGGCTCACGAGTTCATTATCGATTTCAGAGGCTGGAAAGAGATTTCCGGAGTCGAAGTCGAAGACGTCGCCAAACGCCTGATGGACTACGGCTTTCACGCGCCGACGATGTCGTGGCCCGTCCCTGGCACGATGATGATCGAGCCGACCGAAAGCGAATCGAGAGCGGAGCTCGACCGCCTTTGCGGCGCTCTCATCGCCATCAAAGCGGAAATGAAAAAGATCGCCAGCGGCGAATGGCCTCAGGACGACAATCCTCTGAAGAACGCGCCTCATACGAGTCGGCGTATCGTATCCGATAATTGGAGTTCTCCCTACAGTCGTGAAATCGCCGCTTTCCCCGCGAAATGGATGCATGAATACAAGTATTGGCCCACAGTCGCGCGAGTCGATAACGTCTACGGCGACCGCAACCTAGTCTGCTCCTGCCCCTCCATGTCGGACTACGCGGAATAACGCGCGATACAAATTTGCGTTCATTGTAGGAGCCTGCTTGCAGGCGATTCTCCATCTTGAAATTCGCCTGCAAGCAGGCTCCTACAATCGAAACACTGGACTTCCACAGCAACCCGCCTTACCTCCCACACGATATGAACAAGAGTTTGATCACAAACGCTCTCTCCGCTATCGTTTGCGCCGTCGGCTTTCTTCTTCCCGAAAGCCCCTATCAGCCCTTCGTCCTGAGCGCGGGTCTCTTCTCGCTATCCGGCGCTCTGACAAATTGGTTGGCCGTTCATATGCTCTTCGAGAAAGTGCCGGGACTTTACGGCTCGGGCGTAATCGTCGATCGTTTCGAGGATTTCAAGAGCGGCATTTACACGCTCGTCATGGAGAACTTCTTTACCGAAGAGAATTTCAAGCAGTTCACCGACGCCGCTCTGCACCAGACAATCTCCAAGGAAAACGTCGAGAATGCAGTCGATCTAGATCAAGCGTTCAACGGATTCCTAAAAGTGATCGCCAATTCTAAGTTCGGAAGCATGCTCGCCCTAGTGGGCGGCTTGAAGACGCTCGAACCGCTGAGAGCCCCATTCAAGGTGGAATTTCGGGATCGGATCTCTCAAGTCATCGACGACCTCGACCTCACGAAAAGCGATATGCATTTCGAAAAATTCCGCCCTACCGTCGAAAAACTTGTCGAGGGAAAGCTCGACCAGCTCCAACCCGAAGAAGTGAAAAGCATCCTTGAGAAGATCATCCGACAGCACCTCGGCTGGCTGGTCGTCTGGGGAGGCGTTTTCGGAGGCGTGATTGGAATCCTAGCCGCGCTCATTTAGTCGCCTCCTTCCATTCGTCTTAATCTCAAGATTCGACCAATCTCCCGGACTATTAGGTAGTAGGAGCCGAGCCGACGCGAGAATCCTCTAGCTGGGCGGGAATCTACCTTATGGGAAATGAGGACGATACTCCAGCAGTGTTCAAGTAACTGCGTACTTGTCCGAAGAGTACTTACTATAAACAAGCAAACTTGAGCGTTTTGCCCTTGATTTCTTGTAACTTAAAGTAAGGAGTACCCTCAGCCGTTATCATCCAATCCACTATACGTTCCTGCAACCATGGCCACTAGAATCTATATCGTCGACGACCATCCATTAGTCCGGCAAGGCTTGGCCCAGATCATTGAGGGCGAAGAAGACATGTCAATATGTGGAGAAGCGGAAGATTCCCCCTCCGCGATGAAGGGCGTAGGAGACGCCAATCCCGACGCCGTAATCGTCGACATATCCCTCCAGGGCAACAACGGCCTAGAACTCACCAAGAATCTCAAAGCTCTGCACGAAGATATCCCGATTCTCGTGTTTTCGATGCACGACGAGACCATCTACGCTCAACGCGCTCTTCGAGCCGGAGCCAAGGCCTACGTCATGAAAAAGGAGCCTTCTTCGAAAATCGTCGAAGCGATCCGCAAAATTATCAAAGGCGAAATCTACGTAAGCCCTTCCGTCGCCGACCAAGTCCTTCACCAGATAGTCAACGGCCCGGGCAACGCTTCCACTTCACCAGTAGACCGTCTCACCGACCGCGAACTCGAAGTGGTTCAGCTCATCGGCAGAGGCCTCTCCAGCCGCGAAATCGCGGAAAGCCTGAATCTGAGCGTCAAGACGATCGAATCGCACCGCGCCCACGTGAAGGAAAAATTGAGCCTCCGGAACGCCACCGAATTGGTCCAGTTCTCCGTCCAGTGGGTCGATCAGCAGATCATGTAAAGAGAGCAGGTTCGGAGTCTCACTCGAACCCTGCCAACCGATTTTCTCTTTCTATCGATTAGATAGCGTCCGTGCAGCCTGCCCTGCGAAGCCTCGTGAGAAGCATTGGGCCGCCCCGGACCAACATCTCTGTTATTCAGAGCCCCGCCACCCCGCTCTTAGCCTGTTCCCTCCAGGGGAATTTTAAGTGGAATCGGATCCACTCCACGCCGATCCCTCCCGGCGCAAACAGTCACTGCCCTGATTGTAAGGACTTTTCAGCTAGACTACAATCCACGCTTACAACCTCAACAGCGTGGACATACAAACCGACAAACCAAAACGTATACTTCTCATCGACGACCAACCGGTCTGCCGACTGGGACTGGAACGCATCCTTCGCGACTTCGACGAATTCACTTTCGACGGCTACGCATCGTCCCTTGAAAAAGCTCTCGCCCCCTCCAGGTCTCCAGACATCATCGCAATCGATATCGAGACCGCCAAAAGCAGGGGCGTTTCGGCGATCAAGGACCTCAAGCGAACTTTCCCGAAGGCCGTAATCCTCGTTATCACCTCCCACGACGAAATCCTCTTCGCCGAGCGCTGCCTCAAAGCGGGAGCTCAGGGATACCTGATGAAAACTGCTCCGAAAACGGCCCTCGTCCAAGCATTCAAGGACGTTTCCCACGGACACCTCCATCTCAGTGATCGAATGCGAGCCCGAATGCTCGGTCGACTAAACGGAGAGACCGACGACACCAACACCGTGGATTTCGACCGCCTATCCGACCGCGAGCTCCTGATTGTCCAGCACATCGGCCAATCCCGAAACAATCGGGAAATCGCCAACCAGCTCCATATCAGCGTAAAGACCATAGAATCCCACCGCTCCCGCATAAAATCAAAGCTCTCCCTCCACACTCCCAACGAGCTCATCCGATTCGCCATGCGCCTCCAAGACTCGATGATGCTCTAGAACGAGAGCCCCCGCCTCTAGAAACGCCCCCTCCTCCCACGCTCCTACCGTTTAAATTACAACGTTGTAATTTAAACGGTCGACCAGCTATCTCTGCCTCTTCTTCCGGATTCAGCGATAGGAGCCAGGAAAAGCAGGACCGCCTCAACCTCTGCTCTAGAGGGATTTTTGTATTGCGCTGCTCGAAAAAAGCATTCTTGTGGTCCACTTCACGCTAGAGGTCTGCGGTTTTATCGCTCTCCTCCACGGGAAGTCCGGGCCTCGCTCGGGCAACAGCGGTTAGCTCGGCGACGCGCTTGGCTAACGGTTCCTCACACGAGGGATCTCCATTTCCGTGATCAGAAAAACATAAATGCCACACAGCAAAGCTATCGATAAAGAAAAAATCATCGGCGAGTTCAAGACGCACGATGGAGACACGGGTTCCTGCGATGTTCAAATCGCTCTTCTGAGCGCTCGCATCAACCACCTCACCGAGCACTTGCGAGCCAATCGCAAGGACTTCCATACACGCCGCGGCCTTCTCGCCATGGCGGCCCGACGCCGCAAGCTTCTCAACTACTTGAAGAAGCACGATCTCGCCAA
>JAJFLS010000505.1 GCA_021772595.1 Opitutales bacterium | reverse complement strand
CCTGCTTCCGTCTTCGCACTGCTACGCCGAGACAGGCCGCAGGGGCAGGATCCTCGATCAATCGAGGGTCGGATCGAATGCGCAAAACGCGTCGTTTGAGATACTTTCCAATAATTCAGTGTAGGAGCGGGTTTACCCCGCGATAGAGCAGGCCGACATAAGAGACTGAATAATAAATGGAAATTCATTCGGGGCGGCGCCCGAACGCTACCTTTTTGAAGGGAATTTCAAGGTAGCGAACGGGCGCCGCCCCGTTCCAACGATTCGCCGAAATGACTTGTTAAGCGGTCCCTGAGAAAAATCGCGGGATAAATCCGCTCCCGCAATTAGCCAAACGTGTAAGTATCGACTAATCGAAAAGCCTCTTGGAAGTCTGTTTTGCTCTACGAAAAATCCTGCCCTCGCAGCGCGAGGATCCTGCCTTGAGCCTTGGCGAAAGATCAAGCGAGGTACGAGCGTTGTTATTATATTTACTTCAGTGCTTTTGGCGGGCAGTCCCTTCAACCATCATGAAAGGATTCCTTGGCCGAAAATATCCCCAGTTTTTCGAGTGCCACTTTTCGGTACCAACTGGGACCTTGTTCAATGATTTGATCGAGTTGGTCTTTGTGTCCTAAGCGTCGGACGGCTGCCCATTCGCTGATGCGCTGCGGGCGTCGTTCGCCATCCCAGAGACAAAATCCATCGGCGCCCGCTTCGTAATATTTCTTTGCGAGTTGCGCGTACATTTCGGCCGGTTGGGTCCGCGGCATGAGGTCGGGCCAAATGTGAAGCGAGTCGCCACCTAGCTCGCGCCACTTTTTAATCAGGTCCAAGCTGATTCGCGGCGACGGCATCAAATAGTCGACGAGTTTCTCTTCTATCCAGCGTTCGATGTCGCAATTGTATCGGAAGGGGTGGAAGTCCGATCGGTCGCGGTCGTATTTATGCGGTTCGCCGTAGAAGGTGATCGCGAGTTCGCGGTTGGGCTTTTCGTCCACGAGCGCTTTGACCTCTCTTACGAATTGAGTCGTGAAATCAGCTTGCAGCTGCATGTAGCGCGGATCGTTTTCGGGGAGGTCACGCGGATCCATGTCGTGCTTTTCCCGAAAGGATTCAATCACCGGTTCTTCGTACATGACAAACGGGTTGGACCGATTGAGGTGGAGCTGAATCCCGTCGGTTCCGTAGTCGAGGGTTTCGCGAAGAAGGCTCAGCCAATAGTCGCGAACTTCCGGATACGCGATACTTAGGCCGGTAGTCGGGCGACCTTCGCGATCGCGCTTTGCAAGGTGTGGGCGTTCCCAATAGTGTTTGGCCCGGGCGATGTGAGCCTGGTTCATCGGATGCTGCGGACCAATCATCCGCATGCTGGCGAAAATCTTCAGTCCGTTTTCATGACTCAAACGAGTAAAGGTTTCCAGCGGATCGAGCCAATCGTCTTCCCATGTGTCCTTTTCGTTTCCAAGATAGCCGATCTTCGTCTTATAGCTGGCGTAGCTGCCGCGAAGCGCTTCGAACACGAGGATCTTGAAATCTGAGTTGATGACCGATTCCATTTCGTTGTGGAACCATTGCTCGTCGGTTGGGTGGAAGTTGTATGTGCCTCCTGTATGTCCGGTCAGTTGTCCTGTGCAGAAAAGCTGAGCGATATTCTTGGTTTCATCGTTGGGGCTTTCTGCGTTCCAGGATTTGATTTCCGCTTCGGTCAAAGGTACGAGCTTTACGTATGAAAGATTGGCTACGCCGTGATGGTCCGGTCGGTTGTAGGGATAGCATGGCTGGGCGAACTCTAGGTTCTTGCCGCTGATGTCTTCGGTTTTCCAATACGCTTCTTGAATGGATCGATAGATTTCGTTCCGGAGTCCCATCTTCGATTTGATGTGTCCCGCGTGTTGTCGCATATTCTCCGCGCCAACGCGAGAATAGCCGCGATCGCTGTCGAGCTTGACAGCGAGTTCGCCATACTGGGACCAGCTTCCGGATACAGGTTTCGTGTAGTTGATACCGAGGAAGATCTTGTGCGGGCCGACGGCGTCGAGTTTCAAAGTTAGCTTCCCGCAATCGGCGAGGGGGGAGGCCGATGCCATGACGCCCGTGACGCCGTCTTCTGTTTCGAATTCGGTTTGCAGCCAGCGTCCATCTTCGGGCGTTTTAGCCAACCGATCGGAGGGCGTGCAGAGGCCCATGTCGGTCAGGGTTTTAGCGTTTTGCGCAATTTGCATTTTCATTGGGATTAAGCGATTGAAACCGCGAGTATTGGGAAGAGAGTTCTTTTGTTTTCGCGGTTGCTTTGGAGATATCGAATCGCATACTGAAAGCCAATGAAAAAGGGTTGGAATCGGAGATTTATTCGAAATGCAAAGTATTGAAGAGCAATGATTTTTGAAGACATCGATGCAGTGCTGAAAGTGAGGAATCTCAAGGTCGAATTCGAGATGGACGAACGCGTTGTCGAAGCGGTTCGAGACGTCAGTTTTGACCTCCCGAGAGGTAGCGTAATGGCCATTGTCGGAGAGTCGGGTTCGGGGAAAAGCGTTACCGCTTTTTCAATCATGAGGCTGATTCAGCGACCTGGGCGAATTGCTCATGGATCGATTGAGATTCGCCCGAAAGAAAGAGAGCCGATCGACGTGACCGAGCTAAGCGAAAAAGACCCGCGCCTCTACGAATTGCGCGGCTCGTTGGCTAGCATGATTTTTCAAGAACCGATTTCCGCATTGAGTCCTGTCCATACGATTGGAAATCAGATTTGCGAAGCGATTCTGGTTCATCAAGACATTGGAAAAGTCGCGGCCGAAAAGCTCGCGATCGAGATGCTAGAGAAAGTGGGAATTCGCAGCGCTAAGGATCGATTGCGTCAGTATCCGTATGAATTTTCAGGTGGTATGCGGCAGCGCGTTGTGATCGCGATGGCTTTGGTTTGCCGCCCGGAGATTCTGATCGCGGATGAGCCGACGACTGCCCTGGATGTTACGATTCAGGCTCAGATACTGAAATTGATAAAAGACCTGCAACGGGAATTGGGCATGTCGGTTTTGTTTATCACGCACGACATGGGAGTTGTCGCCCAAATGGCGGATTACGTTGCGGTCATGTACAAGGGACGTATTGTGGAAATGGGTACGGTACGTCAATTGTTGAAAGATCCGAGACATCCTTATACGAAAGGTCTGCTGGCGGCTATTCCCGGGGTCGATTCGTCTTGTCGCCGTCTCCCTACGATTTCGTCGATCGTAGGCGATACGGACATAGAAACGGCCTATCCGTTGCGGCGCTTAGAATGCGGAAGACTGGCTTCGCTACCTCCTGAAGTCTCAGAGTCGCAATAGATATGAAACGCGAAACCGAAGCTGACAACGAAATGGCCTTGGGTAATAAAGAGCCGCTGCTTCAAGTGAAGTCGCTTTGCGCGTATTTCCCAATTTACAACGAAGGGTTCGTTCGGAAGCAAATCGATGTAGCCCGGGCAGTCGAGGACGTGAGTTTTGATGTGTTTAAAGGAGAAACGCTGGGAATAGTGGGCGAGTCGGGTTCCGGTAAAACGACCTGCGTGAGGAGTATTATTCGAGCGCTCAAGCCGACGAGCGGAAAAGTGATTTTCGAATCGAAAACTCTGGGAAAGGTCGATTTGGCGCTTTTGGAAGAGCGGCAAATGAAGCAGGTTTGGAGAGAGATACAGATGGTGTTTCAGGATCCGTTCAGCTCATTGAATCCGAGAATGACGGTGGGGGAGATTATCGCCGAGCCGATGGTTATACATAAGCTTGCCGCTGGCGAGGCATTGGAGAGAAAGGTCCTTTCAGTAATGGAAAAGGTGGGTTTGAGCCCTGGGCACAGAGAGCGTTATCCCCATGCGTTTTCGGGTGGCCAACGTCAGCGTATTGGTATCGCTCGGGCTTTGATTATGAATCCTTCTTTGGTGATCGCGGATGAAGCGGTGTCGGCTTTGGACGTATCGGTTCAGGCCCAGATAATCAACTTGCTTCAGGATTTGCAGGAAGAGTTGGATCTGACGTATCTATTTGTCGCGCACGATCTCAGTGTGGTGCGACATATTTGCGATCGCGTGGCGGTTATGTATCAAGGAAAGATTGTCGAGATAGGCGAAACGGAATCGCTATTCGCCCAACCAAAGCACGCTTATACGCAAAGCTTGCTCGCCTCGATTCCCAGCCCAGACCCGGATCGGCGCATGGAGTATCTCGAATCTTCATGATCCTTCCGTGCACGCGAGCTTCGAGGGTATTGGTGTGCGAGGCGTGGTTGCCATACATGGAATAGAATATGTCTAGCCCGATGGGGAAATACTGGCGGTTCTATTGGCCGTTGACGATACTGAGCCTCGCGCTGCTGTCGGGGAAGCTGTTGCAAAACTTCGTTCTGCTTGAGTATCCAAATGGAGTGATCGAGTTGGCGATGTTCGTATTGGCTTTCCAATTATTCAAACCAATGAACGCCACGCTGATAATGCTACCGCAGGTTGTGAATGTATTATCTACTTCCAAGCAGGCGTATGCCTCAACGCTGCGGTTTGCTCTCTTCGCGTCGATCATTCTATCGCTGCCTGTATTTTTACTTGCGTGGACATCTGTTGGGGAGCGGGCGATCTTGTTTGTGTTCGATCTGTCGTTAGACCGCGTTGAAGTGGTGCGAGCCTATTTGAGAATCATCAGTCCGATTATAACATTAACGGCCTTGTCGAAGTGCTTTACCGGAATTCTTGTGAAGCGACGAAAGACCGGGGTGGTGACTGTGTTGCAAGTGGCGAATTTGCTTGTGCTCGCGATTTTGATATACGCCGGTTTTAGGGCGAAGTTGTCCGCTCATGTTACGATCGGGGGATCTTGGCTTATATCGGAAATGCTCTTTCTGGTTGCTTCCTTGTTTTGTCAAAAACGATTCGCTCCCATGAGCTTGTTCGGTGAGCATTCCGATGCGGAGTATTTGACTTGGAAAACGATCTGGAATTTCGCTTGGCCAGTTGCGATGACGACTTTTATGTTTTCGCTGAGTCGTCCTATCGTGTTTTCCTTTATCACCAAATTGGACGACTTGCCAGGCAGCTCTGCCTATTCGGTGGATGCTATGGTTGCCGGAATGGGTTTAGTGTTCTCGTTTCAGATGATATTCCACGGGATGGTGAACCAGTTTCGCGATGTCTTCGTGACGTTTGGGAAAGATGACTTTGCGGGAGTGATCCGATTCATGGCTTTGGTCACGGTATTCGGGACGGTGGCGATTGCGACGGTTAATCTCACTCCATTGGCTGGCTGGTACTTGTCGACTCTTCAAGGAGCGGAAGGCGAAACGTTTCAAGTAGCGCGTGAATGCCTATGGGTTCTCATTCTCATGCCTGGCGCTCTGATGCTACGCAA